>JBKQJQ010000329.1:0-2794 GCA_052147875.1 Solirubrobacteraceae bacterium
CGAGCACCCCGGCCGCGACGACCAGCACCCCGGCCGCGACGCCGAGCGCCGCCACCGCGACGACGAGCACCCCGGCCGCGACGCCGAGCGCCGCCACCGCGACGACGAGCACCCCGGCCGCGACGCCGAGCGCCGCCACCACCACAACCACCGCGGCACCCAGCCCCTCCGGCACGGCCACCGCCCCAAACGACGCGCCCGCAGCCACCGACTCATTGCCGGATTCGACGACTGCTCAAGCGACGGTCGACGCTACCGCCCCTACGGCGGCAACCAGCGGCTGAACCGATCGACGCGATCACCGCGCCGGTCCCGAGCATGCCAAGGGCGCCCGTCGACCGGTTTCCTTGTTGCTCGTGCCCCGATCAGCCGCCGCAGTCGGGCCGCTGTCGGTCTCTCTGCCCGAGCCGGCGCTGACAGGTTTCCGGGGATGACGCCGCACATGCTCTACCGCGATTACCTGAGGTCGTTCCGGATCCACCCGAGGTCCGCAGCATGAGGCCGACGCTCAAAGGACTTCCAGGACGACGCGGTCCGACCCGGACCCGGAGATCGGTTTCCCAACCCGCGTCCAGAAGGGCGAGAAGCTCGTCACGCTCCACCGCAACCCGGACACCGCCGACGCGTTCGACACCGCCACCAAGCTCATCACCTACACGCTCGACCTGCGATCGCACTATCTGTTTGCGTCGCAGTCCACGACGCCAGGGCTCGAAGAGGCCCACGAGAAGGGGAGGCGTCGAAGGAGAGGTTGGCCTGGGCCAGGTCGACCGCTACCGCCGACTGATCTCCCTCGGCGCCGCGGAGATCGACGTGACCGGGCTGCCGCCCGCGCAACGTGGCGCGCCAGAGACGATGGGACGTCGAATGACCGCCCAGCAGCTGCGGCGGCTTGAGCCCTCGCGGCGGCACCTGCTGATGCTGGTGCTTCCGCAGGCGCTCGTGATCGAGCGTGGCGACGAGCTGCTCGGCCTGTTTGACAAGCTCCGGCGCCTGAGCGATGGCCGCGCCCGCCGCCGGGTGGATGACCAGCGTCGGAAGACCGCCCGCCAGCGCGTGCACCGTTGGATCGCATCCGCCGGCTGGCGGAGGCGCGCGACCGGCTGGACCGCAACCGCGGGGTCGTGCGCTCGCAGCTCGCGGCCCGGCTCAGCCACCTGAGCGGCTGCGTGCCGGCCGTGGAGCTGGCGCTGGCGGCGGGTTTGAGCGTCGAGCAGGTCGCCGCCGAGCTGCTGGCGCACCGTCGCGGGTGAGGGCGTCCGGAAGCGCGCATTGCCGGTTTGTTGCTACCCCCGCCAGATCGCCCTTGCCGGCCCGGCCTCGAACGCGAGAAAACCCGCTGTTTCCAGCAGGTTTCTCAGCGCGCCCGGAGAGATTCGAACTCCCGACCTTCGGTTCCGTAGACCGACGCTCTATCCAGCTGAGCTACGGGCGCCTGGGCGCCGATTCTAGCCTCAGATGGGCGACGGCTCCGGCGTGGCGTAGCGCGCGACCGTGAACGCGATCAGGGTTGGGACCTGGACCGCGTAGACCAGCAGCGACAGCGTCAGCACGACCAGGGCCCCGCCGCTGACGTGGTCGTGTACGAATGCGTACTCGATCATCCCGGCCGTGATCAGGTACGCCAGCAGCGCCCATTTGGCGACGTAGAAGAAGCGGTCCCAGGCGAAGTTCTTAACTCGCGTCAGCGAGAACAGGTTGAAGCTCAGGACCGCGGCCGACCCGATCAGGAGGCCGATCGCCGGACCGAGCGGCACGTGGCGGGGGAGGTGGGACGCGAGGTAGATGCCGCCGATCACGATCAGCGCCAGCGACAGCATCCCGAGCTCAGTGAAGTGCGGGTAGCCGTCGTCGTCCGTCATGAGGAGGCGAGCTTCGTCATGATCACCAGCGTCGCGACCTGCATCAGGCCGAGTACCCCGGCGCAGTAGATGAAGCGCTTCATCAGGCGCTCGATCACCTCCGGGTTCGGGCGCGGCTTCTTGAGCTCGAACAGGACCGCGATGTTGGCGGGCTCCAGCAGCCCCAGGGCAAGGACCGCCATCACCCCGACGACGATGTAGCTGGCGACGACCCAGCCGTGGTTGGGGCTGGAGCTGAGGACGTTGCCGGTCTTCACGCCGAGCTGCCAGCCGGCAGCGAGCGTCATCGTGACCACGGTCGGCATGATCAGGACCATCTTCGGCATCAGCTTGGTCGTGAATTCGATCCGCGCCGGGATCGACATGCGCCCGATGATCGGGCCGAGCACCAGGCCCAGGAACAGATCGATGATCGTCCAAGAGGCGCCACCAGCGACGTGCAGGAACATCAGCGGCCAGAGTTTGTTGGCGGCAATCGCGGCGACCACGCAGACGCCTGCGATCGCGACCAACACCAGGCCCTTGCGCGGCACGATCTCGAAGTCGAGCGGCGCGTGCGCCGGAGCTTCGACAGGCGGTGCCCCAACTTCCCCCAGGGTGGCGGTCGTCTCGACCATCGCCCTTGAATCCTAGTTGTCGCGACGGTCGTGTGTGTGTTGTTTGTCACCGGACGACGCTTCGTGCACACCCGGGCAACCCTGAGCGGGCGCGTCCTGACGCGATAAGGGCTCGCATGATGAGCGCGCGCAAAGGGCCGAACCGGCCCAAAAGTACGATGCGGCTGATGGCTATCGAGTGGGCCGGTCTGGGCCCGGAGTTGCCGCTTGCGCTCGACCGCGCCCGTCCGGAGCCGCTCCGAGTGCAGCTCGAGCGCGAGCTGCGTGGGGCGATCCGCTCCGGCAGGCTCGCGGCCGGTGACCGGCAGCGTCGTC
>JBKQJQ010000330.1:0-3202 GCA_052147875.1 Solirubrobacteraceae bacterium
CAGTGCGAGCCACGCCTCCTCGTCGACCTGGGTGGCGTCGAGCTCGCCGAGCTGGCCGAAGACCTCCTCGCCGAGGGCGTGCAGTCGCAGGTGCAGCTCGAGCAGGATGTCCTGCTTGCGCTCGAAGTGGTAGTAGAGCGCGGCCTTCGTGACGTCGAGTCGCTCGGCGATCTCCCGTAGCGAGGTCTTGTCGTAGCCCTGCTCGTTGAACAGCTCGAGTGAGACGTCGAGGATGCGCTCGCGCATCGTCCCTCGGGGCCGTCGGCGTGCGGCGCGCTCGCGGGGCGGGCGCCTTGCACCCCGTATCGATCGCTCGGTTTGGGCCATGATCTCAGTTTACTTGACGGCCGGCTAGAAAACACGCTACCGTGCATGTTTCTAGCCGGTCGGCAAGTAAGGAGTTGGTGTGGCGAGCGCATTGATGATCGAAGCTGAAGGCCTGACGAAGCGGTTTGGCTCGACCGTCGCGCTCGACGGGCTCGACCTCGAGGTCCCGGCTGGGGCGATCCTTGGCGTGCTCGGCCCGAACGGTGCCGGCAAGACGACGGCGGTTCGGATCCTCACGACACTGTCGCTGCCTGATAGCGGCTCGGCGCGGGTCGCCGGCTTTGACGTCGTCCGTGACGCGCCGAGCGTGCAGCGCAGCATCGGCGTCACCGCGCAGGACGCGACGCTCGATGAGATCCTCAGCGGCCGCCAGAACCTCGTGATGATCGGACGCCTCAGTGGACTGCGACGCGCCGAAGCGAGGGCGCGAGCGAGTGAGCTGCTCGAGCGCTTCGACCTCGCCGATGCCGCTGACCGGGTGCTGAAGGGCTACTCCGGCGGGATGCGCCGACGCCTCGATCTCGCCGCCGGACTCGTGACGCGGCCACCGGTGCTGTTCCTCGACGAGCCGACAACCGGGCTTGACCCGACGAGCAGGGTGCGGATGTGGGGCGTGATCCGCGAGCTCGTCGCCGACGGCGTCACGCTGCTACTCACAACGCAGTACCTCGACGAGGCCGACGAGCTCGCCGACCGGATCGTGGTCGTCGATCATGGTCGCGTCATCGCCGGCGGCACAGCAGCCGAGCTCAAGGCGCAGACCGGCGGTGCGCGGCTCGAGGTCACGCTCAACGACCCGGACCCCGGCGCATCTGCCGCTCTCGAGCGCTACGTCGCCGGCGAGATCACGGTGAGCCACGACGGGCGCCGCCTGCGAGCCCCCGTACACAGTGCCGCGGGGTTCGCAACGACCATCGTACGCGCGCTCGACGCGGCCGGAATCACCGTCGACGACATCGACGTTCACCAACCCTCGCTCGACGACGTCTTCTTCGCCCTCACCGGTCACGCGACAGACGCGGACGCCGGCACCGACCCCGAACAGCCCGACCCAGCCCTGGAGGTTGCACACCGATGACCGCCACGACGCTTGCCCCCAACCTGCCACTCGGGCGGCCGCCGCGGACGCCTGGCCTGGTGCGCCAGACCCTCGACGTCGTCGTGCTTACGGGGCGAAACCTCGTCCACATCGCTCGCGAGCCGCTGCAGCTCTCCGACGTCACCGTCCAACCGGTGCTGTTCACCCTGCTGTTCGTCTACGTCTTCGGCTCGGGCGTCGTCCTGCCGCACGGCGGCAGCTACACCGACTACGCGATCGCCGGCCTGCTCGCGCTCAACCTCACCACCTCGGCAATGGGAACCGCCGTCGGGCTCAGCGCCGACCTCGGCAGCGGCGTGATCGACCGCTTCAGGACACTCCCGATGTGGCGCCCGGCGATGCTCGTCGGACGCTCGCTCGCGGATCTGCTCACAGCTGGAATCTGCACGGCGTTCGTCGTCGTAACGGGCCTGATCATCGGCTGGCGACCGGAGGGCGACATCGGATCGACGATCGCCGGGTTCGCGATCTTCCTCTTCTTCAGCTACGCCCTGTCGTGGACGTGTGCGTGCCTCGGGATGATGAGCGAAAGCCCCGAATCCGCGCAGAGCACGGGCCTCGTCATCTTCTTTCCGCTCGCGATCATCTCCAACGCGCTCGTTCCGACGCAGCACATGCCGCTGGTGTTGCGGACGATCGCCAACTGGAATCCGGTGAGCGCCGTCACCGCCGCAGCACGCGAGCTGTGGGGAAACCCCAACCCGTCCTCGACGATCCACGCCTGGCCGATGCAGCATCCCGTGCTCGCCTCGCTGCTGTGGTCGGTCGCGATCCTCGGGATCTTCGCGCCGCTCGCGATACACCTCTACCGCCGCCGCACCACCGACTGAGCACACGACCTCGCCCAACGCGCGATCGAAGAGACCCCCATTCGCCAGGAACGCGACCGTTGCCTGGCGAACCGGCGGTTCAGCGCTGGAGGGCTGGGTGATGTCCTCGTCGCTGATGCGATGGTCCGAACGACGCCGAGCTGAGGGTCAAAACGGATCTCCCGCAGCGGACTTGCGTTGCGCCTGCGAGCTCTCAGCGTGGGATTGCTCGTTGAAGAGGCCGTCAGCGTGTGGCGGTGAACGCGTCAATGAGCTCGGCGTACGCGTCCGCCTGGGCGCGCAGGACGGCGAGATGCCCGCCGGGCATCAGGTGGAGCTGGGCGCCGGGGATGAGGCGGGCGAGCTCGCGGCTGTCGGCGATCGGCACGATGCGGTCGCGCCGGCCGTGTAGCACGAGCGCCGGGACGCTCACGTCCGCGAGGCGCCCCCTGACGTCGTAACCGTTCCCGGCTTCGAGCTGGCGACGCATTCCGCCCCCGCCGTCGCGCTCGGCGGCGGCGGCAACTCTGGCCAGCAGCCTCGTGCGCCGGCGCGCGCGACCGGCGGGACGTCCGGCGATGAGTGTCAGGGTCCGCACTCGCTCCGGGTGGGCGAGGCACACCTCGATGGCGATGCGCGCGCCCATCGAGAAGCCGACGATGTCGGCCGCAACGACGCCGGCGGCGTCCATCGCCGCGAGCGTGTCGGCCGCCATCATCTCGTAGCTGTACGGTTCGTCGGGCTTGTCGCTTGAGCCGGCGCCACGGTTGTCCGCGGCCAGCACCCGGTGATGGCGGGCGAGCGCGCCGATGAGCGGCCGGTACTCGTCGGTGTGCACACCAAGCCCGCCGATAAGCACGAGCGGGTCACCGGTGCCTGCGAGCTCGTAGTGGATGCGCACCCCATCGCTGTCAGCGCTCGGCATCGGCTCAAGATAGCGTCGCGCATGCGCCACCACGCGCGCCCG
>JBKQJQ010000331.1:0-6072 GCA_052147875.1 Solirubrobacteraceae bacterium
CGCCGCTGAACCTGATCCACATCCGCAACATGGAGACGGTGACGCTCGCCGGCGCGACGATCATGCCGCCGGTGCTCGGCTTCTACCACAGGCCGGTCACCGTCGACGATCTTGTCAAGCAGATCGCTGGCCGCGTCCTGGACCAGTTCGGGCTCGCCGACCCGAGCCTCCGGCGCTGGGAAGGCGCGTAAGCGAGGTGTTCGCGCGCTCAGCGACCAGGCGCGCACCCAGCAGTTCCCCGTCGACCCGGCCGTAGCGCTCGAGCGCGCTGGTGTGAAGCTCGCTGACGGCTGAGATCACATCGAGCGACACGTCGAGCCCGCCGGCCAGCTCGACGACGGCCGACAGCTCCTCGCAACAGCGTTCGAGCGGGAACCTGGTCAGGTCGTCGCCGTCGAGCAATGCGTCAGCGTAGTCCGCCAGAAAACGGCTGTCGGCGGCGCTGGCGCGCATGGCACTTAGCAACACCTCGAGGTCGATCCCCAGTCGCCTGCCGATCGTCAGCGCCTCGGCGCTCGTGACCGCGTACGTGAACCACAGCGCGTTGACAAGCAGCTTGGTCGCGTAGCCGCTGCCGCTCGGGCCGACGTGGACGATCCGCTGCGCGAGCACGTCGAGCGCCGGACGGCAGCGCTCAAGGTCGTCCGCCTCGCCGCCCGCGAACACCAACAACTTGCCGTCGCGTGCAGCGCTCGGGTCGCCGCCGACCGGCGCATCGACGAACCGCAGGCCGCGGGCCAGGCAGGCGCGCGCAAGCCAAGGCGCGGCGCTGCTCATCTCCACCCAGCACGCTTCCGGGGCCAGCGCGCCCGCGAGCTCGTCGACGACGCCCGCGAGCTCGTCGATCCCGGGCAACATCGTGATCAGCAGCTCGGCGCCGTGCGCTGCTCGAGCGGGGCTGTCGGCCCATCGGGCGCCGACCCGCTCCCGGCGCAGATCGTTTGCGACCACATCAAAGCCCGCCGCCACCAGCCGCCCGCACATCGGCAGCCCCATCCGGCCGAGCCCGACAAACCCGATCCGCGCCACCGTCATCGAGCTAATTGTTTCTGACTCAGATGACACCATTGGCGGTAATAGGTAGCTTTTGCGACTGACGAGTAACTCGGACCGAGCCTTTTGGGTGGGGTAGCGATGGAACGCATAGAGATAAGTCCGGGCCCCGAGATGAGCTTTGAAATCGCCGAGCAGGATGCCGAGATCGTGGTCACGATCACTGGCGAGGTCGACATCTCCAATGTCGAGCAGCTCGACAGCGCGGTGGCGCCGTTGCTGGGGCGCGGAACACAGCGGCTGATCGTCGACGTCAGCGGCCTTGAGTTTGCCGACAGCTCGGCAATCGCGATCTGGGTGCGCTGGTCCAACGCGGCCGGCGAACTGCAGCTGCGCGGAGCGCAGCCGCTGCTGGTGCGCGTAATCGAGACCATGGGTCTGACTGCCACACTTGCCATCGAGCGATGAGGATCAGTCAGTTCGAGTTGGATCCGCGGTCGGTGAGTGCGGCGCGACGGTTCACCGAGGAGGCGTTGCGCGGCCGGCCACGGGAGCTGATCGAGCCAGCGGTGTTGATGGTCTCCGAGCTGGCGACGAACAGCATTCGCCATGCGATGAGGGGGTTTCAGCTCACGATCGCGTGCGAGCGGGACGCCGTCCGGATCGAGGTCACGGATCGCGGCGGCGGCAATCCGCGGATGCAATCGCCAGGCCCGGACGAGCCGACCGGCCGGGGTCTGAGAATTGTCAATGAGCTGGCCGATGCCTGGGGCGTCCAGCTCTCCGCCAAGGACGGCAAGACCGTCTGGTTCAAGGTGGCCTCGCGTCTGCCGGACGTGACCGGGCACAGCTCCGGGGCTCGCGGCTACGTGTACAGGGCGACCTCGTTCAGAGACACGCTCTGGTGGGGCCCGAGGCTGGTGATCCAGACCAGGTAATAGCGGTACTTGAGGCCAGCGGTGTTCAGCCGCAGCGTCTGCGTTGTATGCACGTAGAGCGCGCCCCCGACGTGCACCCAGCCGTTGGGCCCGACGTCGAACACGGCAGGGTTGGGAGTGGTGTTGCGGGCGTAGATCTGCGCCGTGAACCCAGGCGTCGCTGTGTCGATGATCATCGAGCTGGCGACGACGCCAGGCTTGGCATCGACGTACAGCCCGACGCCCGGCTTGCTCTGCAGCCCGTAGTAGTAGGTCTCCGTCGTCCAGGCGGTGTTGCGATTGCCGTCGATCGCCAGCCCGTCCTCGTTTGGATGCTGGGTCTTGGGGCCGCTGGTGGCGTCAGGGTTGTAATCGTGCGCGCAGGTCGCGCACAGTTGGACCTGGGCATGCGTGTTGCGGGGCGGCGTTTGGGGCAGCGACCCGGTCCCGTGGTGCGCGCGGCCGGCCAGGAACACGAGCCCCGCAGCGATCACGGCGACCACCAGCAGCAACGCGATCACGACCGTCGCTGGATGGCGCAGCCGGAACGGGACTCGCCGCCGAGCGCGCGACGGCAGCGTCCGCAGGACGGTCGTCACCTCGCCGGTCGCGTGCCCCGCCCTGGCGGTCTCGATCGCCAGCACGTCCTCGAGGTCGGCGATCATCTCCGCGTCGTCGGCGTAGCGGTCGTCCTGATGCTTGGCTGTCGCGGTGTCGACGACAACGGCCAGGGCGGCCGAAACCTCAGGCCGCTTGACCTGCACGTCGGGGATCTCGTCGCGGACATGCTTCATCGCGACCGCGACCTGGCTGTCGCCCTTGAACGGGGCTTCGCCGGTCAGCATCTCGTACAGCACGACCCCCAGCGAGTAGAGGTCAGACTGGCCGTTGACGTGCTGGCCCAGCGCCTGCTCAGGCGAGACGTAGTCAGTCGTTCCGAGGACGCGGCCGGCCGCCGTCAGCCCCTCCTCCTCGAGCGTCCGTGCGATCCCGAAGTCGGTGACCTTCGCTGAGCCCTCCGGATCGATCAGCACGTTCTGGGGCTTCACGTCGCGATGGATGATGTGCTGGGCGTGGGCCGCGCCCAGGGCACGCGCGATCTCGATCGCATACGCAACTGCCTCGGCGATCGGCAGGCGGCCGAGGCGGCGGATCCGGTCTTTGAGCGTCTCGCCCTCGACGTACTCGAGCACGATGTACGGGCGGCCGTCGTCCTCGCCGGCGTCGATCACTCCGACGATGTGCGGGTGCGAGAGCTGCGCGACCGCGCGGGCCTCGCGCCGGAACCGCTCGAGCTGGTCCGAGTCGCTCGTCACCTCGCGATTCATCAGCTTGATGGCCACCTGGCGCTCGAGCGTCTCGTCCAGCGCGCGGTAGACGGTCGACATCCCGCCCGAACCGATCCGCGCCTCGAGGCGATAACGCCCGTTGAGACTGGTGCCCAGCAGCGTGCTCATCTAGCCGTCCCTATTGTGCGCGACTTTTCAACGCCTGGAACTACAACGCACTGGGCGACGGGATGTGGCAACTTCAGACCGGCTGTAGACCGTCCGTGGTTCCCTCGATCTGAAGCTCCGGCAGCTCGACGACCCCGGCCCGCTGGCTCAGATGTCCGATCACCGCCGTCCCAGGATGGTGGCGCTCCAGCAACTCGACCGCGTCAGCCGCGACATCGGCCGGCACGATCGCGCAGAAGCCGCAGCCCATGTTGAACACCTCCCACATCTCCTGTGGTGGGACGTCGCCGAGCTCAGCGATCAGTCCGAACACGGGCGGGACGGTCAGCGGCGAGTCGACCACGTAGCCGACCCCGTCGCCGAGTCGCAGCAGGTTCAACAGCCCGCCGCCGGTGATGTGGGCAAGGCCGTGCACCGCGATCCCGCTCCCGAGCAGCTCGAGCGCCGCTCGCACGTAGATCACGGTCGGCTCGAGCAGCGCGTCGGCGACCGTCGCTCCACCCAGCCCCGCGGGCGCGGCGTCGAGCGTCAGCTGGCCCGCGTCCAGCAGCGCCCGTCGCGCCAGCGTCAGCCCGTTCGAGTGCACGCCGGAGGCCGGGAGTCCGATCAGCGCGTCGCCGGGGCCGCAGCTGCTGCCATCGACGATCCGGTCAAGGGCCACGGTCCCGAACGCCGAGCCGACGAGATCAAACCCGTACGGCGACGGATGGCCCCGGATCACCTCGGGCAGCTGGCACACCTCGCCGCCCGGGATTTCGACTCCCGCCGCCTCGGCACCGACCCGCAGCCCGATCGCGATCTCACGCAGCAACTCCGGGTCGGCGTGTTCGACGGCCAGGTAGTCGAGCAGCGCAAGCGGCTCGGCACCGACGCAGATGAGGTCATTGACGTTCATCGCTACGCAGTCGATCCCGATCGTCGTGAAGCGCCGCGCCTGCTCAGCGACGATCACCTTCGAGCCGACGCTGTCGGTCGCGAGCGCGATCCCGAGCCCCGGCGCGACTTTGATCACGCTCGCGTAATGGCCCGGGAGCGGCACCGTCAGCGAGCTGCGGCCGGGCTCGATCGCCCGCAGAACGTCGACCAGCGCCGCCACGCCCCGGTCTGCCTCGTGGGTGTTGACCCCGGCGGCGGCGTAGGCGTCAGTCACGATTCCATTGTCGTATATCCGCCGGACCGCGGCCGCCGCGCCAAGCGCGTGACGACGAGCGTCGCGAGCGCGATTCGGTAGATCGCGTACGGCAGCAACGACCGGTCGCGCTCGACCTGGCGGATCAGCCAGGTTGACCCCAGCGTCGAGCCGAACGAGGCCGCCGCGCCGACGGCGAATGGAATCCGAGCCTTGGGCGGCAGGCCGCGGCGGGCCAGCCGGCTGCCCTTCAGGAGCGTCGCGCCCGCGATCACCGGCAGGGCGACGTGGCGTGAGAGTCGGTTGGCGTCCTCGCGCGTGAACCGCCGCAGACGCGCGGCCGCAAGCGTCGCGCCGTTGCGGGAGACGCCCGGAATCAGCGCGCAGGCCTGCGCGACCCCGAGCCAAAGCGCGTCGGCTGCGCCCGCGTCCTGTGAGCTCCGCGTCTGCGGCGAGCGGTCGGCCCAGGCCATCGCCAGCGAGCCGCAGATCAGGCCGACCGCGACCGTCGGCGGAGTCCCGAGCCGGCGCTCGATCGGCCGCTCGAGCGCGTAGCCGACGATCGCGGGCGGGATGAACGACAGCGCCACGAGCGTCGCGATCCGCCGGTTCATGCCGCGGACCGCTTCGTCGACCTCGCCTCGCAGCGTGATCAGCAGCGCGGCGGCCGTACCGGCGTGGAGCGCGACCTCGAACGCTTTGCGCAGCTCGCTGTCGAGGCTGTCGTATTCCCAGCCCAGCAGCCACGGGATCAGCGATACGTGGCCCGAGGACGAGATCGGGAGCAGCTCAGCTGGACCGTGCAGCGCGCCGAGCGTCAGCGCCTGGCCGACCGTCAGCCGGGCGCCGACCGAATCCTCGATCGGAGCGTCGGCGCTCTCTGGTGGCTGCTCAGTCAGACACGACATCCGCGGCCGGCTCAGCTGAGCGGTTCGGCGCCCCGCTCGCCGCTGCTGGCGGGCTGCTCGGGGGCGGAGGCGTGTTCCGAGAGGATCGGCGACGGACGATCAGGTAGACGATCGCGAGCACGAGCGCGGCAACGGCCGCGTAGTCGACGTACTCGAGGTGATGGCGCCACGTCGGCCACTGGCTGCCGACCTCCTGCCCAAGCACCGCGAGGCCGCCGATCCAGATGGTCGACCCGAGCGTCGCGAGGACGAAGAACCGCCAGAACGGCATCCGCGCGACGCCGGCGGCGTACGGGAACACGGCCCGCACGACCGGCAGCATCCGCGAGATGAAGATCGTCGGTGACCCGTAGTGCTCAAACCACTGATGGGCCTTGTTCAGCCGGCGCGGGCTCACGTGGAGCTTCGAGCCCTGGTGCTCGAGTAGCTCGCGTTGCCCGAAGTACCCGATCGCGTACGCGATTGATGCACCCGTCATGTCCCCAGCGACGCCGGCGACGATGATCCCGATCAGGGTCAGGTTGCCCTGGTACACGTCGAAGCCGGCGAACAGCATCGTCGGCTCGGTCCCGGGCACGCCGATGATGCTCGTCATTGTCGTCAACAGGAAGACGCCGGCGTATCCGAGGTCTGCGATCAGGTGCGTCGCAAAGCGGACCAGGGGCTCG
>JBKQJQ010000332.1:0-4862 GCA_052147875.1 Solirubrobacteraceae bacterium
GCCGTTGACGATCGAGTAGAGCTCCTCGAGCACCCAATCCGTCGTCCGCTCGGCGCCGACGTCGTCGATGTGCAGCAGGTCGACGCGGATCAGCCGATCGAGCAGGTCGACGTGTGACCGCTCGGTCCGGTGTGTGTCGCGAATCTCGTTCAGCAGCCGCGGCAGCGAGTAGATCGCAACCGAGCGCCCGGACTTCAGCGCAGCGTGGGAGACGAGCATCGCCAGCGTCGTCTTGCCCGTTCCGGGAGGGCCCATGAACCACAGGCCGCGCCCCGCGTCGAGCTGGTCTTCGATCGATGCCGCATAGCGCCGCGTCGCCGCGACGATCGCCGGCTCGATGTCGCTGACCGGCGGCCGCTCGACCGACCCGTCGCGGTAGCGGCGCGGGACCACCGCCGACAGGCTGCGCGCCTTGACGCGCGCTATGCGTTGCGGGCGACAGCGGCAGTTATACGCGGTATTGGTCGCCTCGTCGTAGCGAAGCCCCGAGCCGTCGCAGAGGTCGAACGGACACGCATCGCTCATTGCACGAACCGCTCGCCTGCGTAGTTCATGAACTTCGGGTACTCCTTGCGAAACGTGAGCACGACATCTCCCACCGGCCCGTTGCGGTGCTTGGCGATGATGATGTCGGCCTCGCCGGGTCGCTCGGAGTCCTTCTCGTAGTACTCGTCGCGGTAGATGAACATGACCAAATCCGAGTCCTGCTCAATTTGACCTGATTCGCGTAAATCGGACAGGATCGGCTTCTTCTCGCCGCCCCGCTGCTCGACCGCACGGCTCAGCTGCGAGAGCGCGATCACCGGCACGTTCAACTCGCGCGCCAGGCCCTTCAGTCCTCGGCTGATCTGGCCAACCTGCTCGACGCGGCTCTCGACCCGGCCCTCGTGGCGCATCAGCTGCAGGTAGTCGATGATGATCAGCCCGAGCCCGTCATCGAGGCGGCCGTGTAGCCGCCGCGCCTTCGCTCGGACTTCGAGCACCCCCGTGTCGCTCGAGTCATCGACGTACAGCGGCGCCTCCGACAGGCGCTGGCAGGCCGCGAGGATCTTCGGCCATTGCCTCTCGGGAACCTTGCCGCGGCGAAGATCCTCACCTTTGATGTTGGCCTGGGAAGCGACGAACCGTTGCGCGAGCTCCGACTCGGACATCTCGAGCGAGAACAGCGCGACCGCGTGGCCGTCGAGTACGGCGTTCTCGGCGATGTTGGCGACCAGCGCCGACTTCCCCATCGACGGTCGGGCGGCGATCACGATCAGGTTGCCGGGCTGAAACCCGCCTGTCTTCTCGTCCAGGTCCCTGAACCCCGACGGCGTGCCGGTCAGCGGCGTCTTGGCGACCGACAGCCGATGCAGCTTGTCGGTCTCCTCCTGGAGGATGTCGTGGATCGACCGGATCTTCTTCTGGCGATCGTCGTGCGCGACCTCGAGCACCGACCGCTCCGCGCGCTCGACCAGATCGCGCGCCGGCGCCTCGCGCGCCAGCACGCTTGCCTGGATCTCGTACGAGGTCGTCAGCAGCGCCCGCATCTGCGCGTTGTCGCGGACGATCCGGCCGTACTCGCGAGCGTGGCCTGCGGCCGGGACCCAGCCGGCCAGCTCGTCGATTGCCTCGATCCCGCCGACCTCCTCGAGCTTGCCGTTCTGGCGCAGCGTCTCGGAGACCGTCAGGTGGTCGATCTTGCGGTCGCCCTCGTACAGCGCCAGCATCGCCGCGAACACGGCACCGTACTGCTCACGGTAGAAGTGCTCAGGCCGTAGCTGCTCCTCGACCAGCAGCGAGTGCAGGTGGCGCTCGTCCAGCAGCACGGCGCCGAGGACCGACTTCTCAGCCTCCAGGTTGTGAGGGGGGACGGCGATGTTCTGGACGGCGCTCATGGGCGGAAGTCGAGTCTAGGTTTGGCGGCGGCGTCCGTGACACCTTCGATCCCGCTTGATGCGGGGTTTGTTTTCTGGGGCCACTACAGCCGCTGGATGGGCCGCTGCTGCCGGGGCCTGCTTGGTCGCGTGTCGCGGACCGTCTCGCTGAGCGCCAACGCCACCGAGCAGGCCCGGGCAGCAGGACCTCATCCCCACGGCCATCGACCAGCCCCGCCACCTCAAGCGGGTCGAAGCGCGCAGCCGCCTTGGTTTGGCCTCGCCACCTCAAGCGTCTCCGCGCACAGCCGCCTTGATGGCGCCACGTCTCGGGCGCTGGCTCTAAACCAGGCGATCGGAGTCATGGCGGGCGCTCGCGAAGACCGTTCTTAAGATCGGGGCGGGGTTGCCCTCACGCGCTTGCTCGGTGCCGTTCCGCAATCAGCACAAACCCACCGCGCCCAAGACCGGCAAGGCGCGTGAGGTCGGCCCCGGCCAGATCAAAAGCACAACGCTTAGCCAGCGACGACCATGGTCTTGATCGCCGCAGTAACTCCTTCGGCGACCTCGATCACGACCATGTAGGTACCGATGTTCTTGATCGGCTCCTCGAGGTGAATCTTGCGTCGGTCGACACGGATCCCGCGCGCGTCACGGATCGCATCGGCGATGTCCTGCGTCGTGACTGATCCGAACAGCCGGCCATCGTCGCCGGCCTGCTGCGGAATCGTCAGCACCGTCCGCCCGAGCACCGCGGCGCTCTCGCGCAACCGCTCCTCGGCCTCGCGCACCGCCCGCTCAGCATCCTCTTGGCGCTTGCGCGCTGCCTTGATCGACGAATCGGTCGCCGACTCGGCAAGCTTGCGTGGCAGCAGGTAGTTGCGCAGGTACCCGGCCGACACGTCGACCACCGTGCCGCGCTCACCCAGCGACTCGACGTCTTGCAGCAGGATTGCCCGGGGCATTTTGGTCCGGCCGGTCTAGCGGTCGCGGTCGCGGTCGCCGCGGTCCCCGCGGTCGCCGCGGCCGCCACGATGTTCGCTGCCCTCCGCGACGTACGGAAGCAGCGCGAGCTCGCGCGCTCGCTTGACCGCGCGTGCGACCTGGCTCTGGTGACGCCGGCAAGCGCCGGTGATCCGCCGCGAGCGGATCTTGCCGCGCTCGGAGATGAATCGGCGCAACATCGACACGTCCTTGTAGTCGACCTGCTCGACCTTGTCTCGGCAGTACGGGCACGACTTGCGGCGGGTCGAGGTCGGCCCGCCCTTCCTATCGCGCCGGCGCACCGGTCGTCTGCGTTGCTTTGCCACTGTCGATCAGCCTAGCTGGTTGTTTTCGGTTGCGCGGCCTTGAGCCGCTAGAACGGGATGTCGTCGTCCGTCGCTGTGCCCACCGGAGTGCGCTCGAAATCGCCAGTATCGATCGGGACGTCGCTCTCCGTCGCGCGCACGCTGCTCGAGAACCCGTTCCCGTTGCCAGCGTCGTCACGCCCGCCGAGGAACTGCACGGATTCAGCGATGATATCCACCGCCTGGCGCTTTTGTCCTTCCTGGTTGGTCCACTCGCGCCAGCGCAGCCGGCCATCGACCGCGACGGGACGGCCCTTGCTCAGGTACTTGGCGCAGTTCTCGCCCTGTGCGCCCCAGACCGTGACGTCGAAATAGTTGGGCTGATCCTCCCAGGTATTCGTCTCCGCGTTCTTGCGCCGGCCGTTGCACGCGATCCGCAGCGTGCACACCGAGGTGCCGCTCGAAGGCAGTGAACTCAGGTCCGGATCCTTGGTCAGGTTGCCGGTGATGATCACCCGGTTGATGTTGGTGCCTGCCATTGTCGAGCTCCTTTCAGGAACGTTGAAAGCTCGTCATCGAGTCTATGTCGAGCCCAGACGGACGCCCCGGCGCTCAACGGAAAATGGGCGGAAACGTTGCGCTTTCGCAGCGCGCCGACACGGTTTGTGACGATTTCCACGCATTCGGGGCGTGGGCCCTTGCCGACGGTGGCGACGCGCGGTTCGCCCGCGGGGTGGCGACGCGCGCTTCGTCCGCGGGGTGGCGACGCGCGCTTCGTCCGCGAGGTGGCGACGCGCGGTCGTCCGCGGGATGGCGACGGGGACAGTGTTCCCGACGGCAGCGACGCGACTAGGACTCGACCGGCGCCGGCGGGGCTGCCGCGACTGGTGGGGCAGCCTCGGGCGGCGGCGGCGTGCCCGGCAGGACCTTGATGATCCGGAACCGCAGCACCGCATCGTCGATCCTCAGGTTGTGCGAGATCGACTCGAGTAACGCGGGCGGACCGGTGAACTGCAGCAGGTGGTACTCGCCCTCGCGCTGATGACGGATCTCGTAGGCGAGCGCCCGTGTGCGCCAGTCGTCGTTGCGCTCCAAGACCCCGCCGTCGCTGGCGATCTGGGCCTCGACGTCGCTCAGGATCTTCGCGCGCCGCTCGTCCTCTACGGTCGTCGAGAGGACCACCATCAGGTCGTATAAAGACGCTTGTTTCGGCATGGCTCTAGACCCGCCTGGCGGGCGGCGGCCGACTATAGCGGGTGCCAAGATGCCGGGATCGCCGCCAAGCCCGCATCAACGCCCGACGACGGCGGGATCATCCTGTGCGAGACACTCGCTGGCTGGGAGGCGTGGTTGGACGAGCACCACGCCGCCTCGACCGGCGTCTGGCTGAAGATCGCCAAGAAGGGCGCCGGGCACCGCACGGTCGGATATCCCGACGTGCTCGACACGGCGATCTGCTTCGGCTGGATCGACGCCCGCCGCCAGCGCTACGACGAGACCTTCTTCCTCCAGCGCTTCACGCCTCGCGGGGCGCGCAGCATCTGGTCGCAGAACAACCGCGACAAGGCGACCGCGCTGATCGATGCCGGCCGGATGCGAGCGGCCGGCATGGCTCAGGTTCGAGCGGCGCAGGACGACGGGCGGTGGCACGCCGCCTACGAGCCGCAGAGCCGTGCGACCGTGCCACCCGACTTCCAGCAGGCGCTCGACGAGAGCC
>JBKQJQ010000333.1:0-3919 GCA_052147875.1 Solirubrobacteraceae bacterium
GCACGCGTGATCCCGTTGCCGCGCTCCGGCCGGTCGAGCGTCAGCCGCGCGACGCCGTGGGTCACCTCGTAGACGATCGTGCTCATACCGGCAGCGCGCGCTCGATGATCGCGGCCGCGTCGACGCCTGCTGGCAGCGTCCCGTACACACGGCCACCCTGACCGTCGAGCCGGGCGGCGCAGAAGGCATCGGCGACCGCCGGCGGCGCGTGGCGAACCAGCAGCGACCCTTGCAGCCCGACCGCGAGGTCCTCGACGACGCCGCGGGCTTGGAACTGAGCGTCGTCGGCAGCGCCGCCGAACAGCGAGTGAACCCGCTCACGCGTACGCGCCAGGTGTGCGTCGAGGCGTCGATCCGTCCCAGCGGCGAGCTCGCATTCGGCAAGGAACGCGGGCAGGCCGTCCGGCTCCTTGACGATCGCACGCAGCACGTCGAGCGCCGCGACGTTTCCGGACCCCTCCCAGATCGAGTTCAGCGGCGCATCGCGATATAGGAGCGGCATGCCCGACTCCTCGACGAAGCCGTTGCCGCCGAGACACTCGAGCGCCTCCGCGGCGTGCGCCGCGGCCCGCTTCGAGATCCAGTATTTCTCGACCGCGGTCGCAAACCGCCGGAAGGCGGCGTCCGCGGCCCTGCCGCCCGCTCGCCGTCCGGGCTCGCCCGCATCGGCGGCGGCCGTGTCATCCGGCGGCTCGTCGTAGCTACGCGCCACCCGCATCGCCGTGACAGTCGCCGCCTCGGACTCGATCGCGAGATCGGCGAGCACGTTTCGCATCGCCGGCTGCTCGACCAGCGGCGCACCGAAAACCGATCGGTGCCGCGCGTGGTGAATCGCCTCCAGCGTCCCGCGTCGAAGGCTGGTCGTCGAGCCGAGCAGGCAGTCGAGCCGCGTGTGGTTGACCATCTTGATGATCGCCGGCACGCCGCGCCCCTCCTCGCCGATCAGCCGACCCTCGATCCCGCGGAACTCGACCTCGGACGAAGGCAGGGAGCGCGTCCCGAGCTTGTCCTTGAGTCGCTGAAACTCCATCCCGGGGCCGCGCTCAACGAGGAAGCACGACAGCCCGCCGGGCGCCTGCGCGAGCACGAGGAAGACGTCGCACGGTGGGTAGGAACAAAACCACTTGTGGCCGTAGATCTCGTACGTGCCATCCCCCACCGGCTCGGCCCGCGTGATGTTGGCCCGAACGTCGGAGCCGCCCTGGCGCTCGGTCATCGCCATCCCCGCGAGCGCGCCCTGCTCGTAGTCGGTGCTGGTCAGCCGCGGCTCCCACTCGGATGCGAGTCCGGGCGCGCCGTCGCGCAATGCGGGCACGCAGGCATAGGTCATCGACACGGGACACATGACGCCGTCGTTGGCGTTGCTGTAGAGCGTGAACATCGCCGCTCGGACGACGTGCGCTCCGGGCCGGGAATCACGCCACGGCAGGCTGTGGATCGCGCGCTGCACGGCGCCGGCCAGCAGCCAGTGCCACGACGGGTCGAGATCGACCTCGTCGACCCGGTTGCCGTAGCGGTCGTGCGTCACCAGCCGGGGCTCGTTGCGCTCCGCGCGGTGGCCATGCTCGAGCGCCTCGACGCTGCCGGCCACGATGCCGGCTTCGCGTACGCCGTCGAGGCCCCACTCCCCGGCCTCGCGCACCAGCGCCTCGCCGAGCGCCAGATCCGACGCCAGCAGGTCGATCGGCTGCAGCGGTGGTGCCTGATTGAGGACCTGGCGAGCCGGATCTGTGGTCTGGGTCGTGGTCGCCATCGTCAGGCCACCGCCATCACGCGCTCGGCGACGCGGTCGGTCGCGTCGTGGGTCCCGGCGAGCAGGCGCCGCGAGAGCTGGGCGCGGCGGAAGAACAGCGGCGCGTCGTGCTCCCATGTGGCGCCGATTCCCCCGTGCACGTTGATCATCGCGCGCGACGCAAAGTCAAGCGCGGCGCCGGCGGCAGAGCGGGCGGCGCTGGCCGCGAGCGCGAACTCGTCGGGCGCCGAGGCGCGGGCCCAGCCGGCGTAGTACTGAAGGCCCCGCGCGTTTTCGAGCCGGCGCAGGACCTCGGTCAGCTCGTGTTTGACCGCTTGGTAAGAGCCGATCGCGCGCCCGAACGTGAATCGCTCTTTGGCGTACGCAACGCTGACGTTGAGACACGTTTCCACGGCACCGATCGACTCGGCCGCGATCAGGGCATGCGCGAGGTACCACGCATCGGCGAGCCCCCCCGCGTCGAGGTCGAGCCGCCGCCCCTGCGCACCGGCGAACGCGACGTGCCCGAGCGAGCGAGTCGCGTCGTAGCGGACCACGGACTCGACCGTGACCCCGTCCGCGGACGATTCGACGGCCGCCGCGACCGGCTCGCCGTCCTCGCCGACGCCGACCGCGACCAGCAGCTCGGCCCCCGGCGCATCCGGCACGAACCCGACCTCCCCGTCGAGCGTTACCCGGTCGGACGCCACCGCCGCGCGTGGTGCGGCGGCTCGCTCAAAGCCGCTATGCGCATCCACCGTCCAGCGCCCGTCGCGCTCTCCCGGTGGTCTAGCGGGCACGTACGAAGGCCGCAGCTCGCCGCTCGCTGCCGCTTCGAGTGTCTCGTCGCCGACCGCGTCCAGGATCGCCGCCGCCGGCATCAGACCGAGCATCGGCACCGACGCAAGCACGCGGCCGCACTCCTCGGCGATCAGCAGCGCGTCGAACGCCCCGAGTCCGGCGCCGCCGTGCTGCTCGCCGATCAGCAGGCCGGGCCAGCCGGCCTCGATCGCGACCGGCCAAAGGTCTGGCAGCGCGGTCGGGTCCTCGAGCGCCTCACGCGCAGCCTCGATCGTCTTGAAGCGGGCGAGTGAGCCGCGGGCCGCCTCGCGCAGCAGGACCTGCTCGTCTGACAGCGCGAAGTTCATTGGCTCACCGCCTGCTTCTCGATCGCGCGTAGCTCGCTGAATGGGACGCCCTTGTCGAGCCTCGGCTCGGGCGGCAGCCCGAGCACCCGCTCGCCAATCGTGTTGCGCAGGATCTGCTCGGTGCCGCCGGCCGACTTCAGCCCCGGGAGGAACGAGATCAGATAGCTCCACTCGCTTTCGGCATCAAGCGCCTCCGGCCCGACGACGTCCGCGGCCAGGTCGGTCGCGGCGATCGCTGCGTTGACCATCGTCACCTTCGCGAGGCCGGCCTCAGGCCCGGGGATCTGGCCCCGCGACAGAGCGGTGAGTGCACGGTAGCCGTTGAAGCGGACCGCCAGCAGATCGGTGATCACCTCCCCGAGCCGGCGACGGACGTCGGCGTCCGCGCGCGCGGCCGGGTCGCCGGCGAGCGACGCCGTCAGGCGCACCGGCGAGCCGAAGTTCTCTGATCCGAACCCGATCGTCAGTCGCTCGTACATGAGCACGGTCAGAGCCGTCCCCCAACCGTTGCCGACGCCACCGACAACCGCGTCGCGATCGAGCGGGACGTCGTCGAAGAAGACCTCGTTGAACTCGGCTTCGCCGGATATCTGGCGCAGGCCACGGACCGTCACCCCGCTCGCATCCATCGGGACGATGAACATCGTCAGGCCCTTGTGCTTGGGGACGTCCGCGTCGGTGCGCGCGAGCAGCAGCCCAAACGAGGCGAAGTGGGCGTTGGTCGTCCAGACCTTCTGCCCGCTCAGCGTCCAGCTCCCGTCGTCGTTGTGGCGCGCTCGCGTCTGCACTGCGGCGAGGTCGGAACCGGCGCTGGGTTCGGAGAACAGTTGGCACCAGACCTCGTCGCCGTGCAGCATCGGGCCCAGGTAGCGGCTCTTGTGCTGCTCGGTGCCATGCGCAATCAGACACGGACCGAGCATTCCGATCCCGATCACGTCGAGGATCCCGGGGACCTGGGCACGGGAGATCTCCTGGTTGACGATCACCTGCTCGATCGGCCCAAGGCCGCGCCCGCCGACCTCGACCGGCCAGGTGACGG
>JBKQJQ010000334.1:0-15441 GCA_052147875.1 Solirubrobacteraceae bacterium
GCGGCAGGCTGCGAACGCTGACGTTCGGGGCCGGGATCCACTACTGCGTCGGCGCCAACCTTGCACGGGCCGAGATGCAGGAGGGCCTGGCCGCGATCGCGGAGCGGGCGGTGTCCGTGACGCTGGACGGGGAGCCCGAGTTCGGGACACCATCGGGGATCTACGGGCTCGAGTCGCTGCCGCTTCGGTTCGAGTTCGAGTAGCGGCGCCGGGCTACGCGGCGGCTTTCCAGAGCGCGTCGTCGCCAAGCGGCTCACGCACCGCGCGCCCTTCGGCGACCAGCTCGATCAGCGCCCGCTCGGCGGCGGGGCGGTCCACCGCGTCGTTGCTGGCGGTCATCAGCGCCGCGACCTCCTGGGTCGTCAGGCCTAGGTCGAAGTAGTCGAGCAGCGGCAGCGGCGTCTCGGGCGGGCCTTCGCGGTGCAGGCTCGGATCAAGGTTCGCGATCAGGACGTCATACGCCTCGACCGGCTGAAAGCCGCCCGCGACCAGCTGCGTGCCGTTGGAGCTGAACACGACCGACGGCGCGGTGTACCGCACCGGGCCATCGGTCGTCGCGGTCTTGCCCTGAAGCTCGGCTGCCGAGCCGTGGGCGCTGCGCGTCTGCGCGCGGTCGTGCTGGTAGGCCTCGCTGACCTCGGGTGAGTCGAGCGCGGCCACGATCTGGTCGGCGTCGACGCCGTCGACTTTCGCCAGCACGTCGCGCAGCTGATCGTCGTCCTCCAGCACCAGCGGTCCGTTGAAGTTGGCCAGCTGCAGCGCGCGGAACACGCGCCACTCGCTGCCGGGGTTCGACAGGCGCGCGGCGACAATCGCCCGGCAGGCGCGCGCGGTCGCGCTGACGCGCTCCTTCGGCGCCGGCGAAAACGGCATGCCGTAGCGCTTGAAGCGCAGCTGGCCGAGCGCCCCACGTAGCGGCGTGTAGCCCCGCCTGACGTACTGGGAGGCGTCCTCTGTCAGGCCGATCACGATCAGTTGCCAGTCGAGCTGGTCGCGGTAGCGCCACTCGATCACGCGCAGCGCCGGGCTCTCGGAATACGCCCATGGGCACGCCGGATCGCTGTAGAGGGTGGCGCCGATCATACGGTTGATGCCTCAAGTATATCCGCCATCTGTACTCCGCGTCCCCGCCGCTCGCCGGTGACGGCATTTGCGGGCCTCACGGTCGCCGATTCAAAGCCGGCTTGACGCAGCGCAGCCTCGGCTTCTGCCGCGTCGCCGAAGTGCAGATAGACCCGGCCGCGCACGAAGGCGGACAGGACGATCCGGAAACCGCGCACCTCGATCGTCTGCGCGCTCCCGATGTGCAGGTCCGAGATGTAGTGCCCGGCGCTGAAGCGCGCCAGCGTGGCCGCAAACCGCCGCCACAGCGAGCTCATGTCGCCGGGCGAGAGGTAGCCCAGGAGTCCCTCGGTGATTATCGCGAGCCCGCCGTGCGGGTCGAGCTCGGCCTCCAGCTCCGCGAGCCCGTTCTCCTGCAGCGCGTCGAGGTCGCGGACCCGGTGGTTGTCGGTCAGCGATGCGGCTCGCTCCAGCGCCTCGCGCTTACGCGACGCCATCGCCGGCAGGTCGGCCTCGATGTAGGTCACCCTGTCTCCGTAGCGTTGAGCGAAGCGCCACCCGCGCGGCGACAGGCCGGCCGCGACTTCGAGCACCTGGGTTATCTGATCCTGCTCGATCGCGCGCTCGAGCAGCGCGTCGATCGCGACGTGGCGTGCGAGCAGGTAGGCCTCCAGCGAGGGCCGGCCGAGCTTGCCAGTGAGGACCATCAGCGGATGCAGCGACTCGAACAGGATCCGGCCCTCCGTGGTCGTCAGCTCCGGTGTCGAGAGCCCGTTGCGCGCCCACACGTAGCCGGTGTAGTGCGCGGTCGGGCTAATCGCGTCCGAGTCGCTCATTTGACCTCCAGCGCCTGGAGCCGGTCGAGCAGTTGCACCTGAGCCGGGTTGACCTTCTCGCGTGCCTGGTCCAGCGCAAACCAATGCGCACGGTCGACCTCCGGGAACTCGTGCATCTGCCCAGATTTCGGCGGCCATTGCATCGCGAACGTGTTGCTCTGGATTGCTCCCGCATCGAGATCGCCGGCGAGCGCCCAGGCGCGCACGATCTTGCCCGACTTCTGGCGGATCTCGCCGAGGTCGAACATCGGGCCCTGGGGCGGCGGCGATCCCAGCTCTTCCTCGAACTCCCGGCGGGCCGCCGCGAGCGGGTCCTCGCCGTCCTCGTACTCCCCTTTCGGGATCGACCATGCGCCGAGATCGCGGCGCGCCCACGCGGGGCCACCCGGGTGCACGAGCAGCACCTCCAGAGCCGCGCCGGTGCCCCGGAAAAGGACGAGTCCGGCGCTGCGGCGGCGAGGTCTACGAACGGAGAGGCTCATAAAGTTGGAAATATCATGGCTGTCGGCCTCGCTCTAGCGTTTACGGCGGCCGTCGCCAACGCGGTCGCGATCGTCCTGCAAGCGAGCGAGGCTCGGTGCGCACCGCAGCCAGTCAGTCCGTTTCTCGCTTTTGTTCGGGCTCGCGCGACGACCGCGGTGGCTGGCCGGCACCGCGCTGCTGATCATTGCCTGGCCCTGCAGGTATTGGCGCTGTCGTTCGCGCCGATCACGGTCGTGCAGCCGATGCTGTGCTCGTTCCAGATCGTGCTGCTGCTGCTGGCGTGGCTGACGCTGGGTGAGCGCATAGGCCGTGCGGACGTGATCGCAGCACTGATGATCGCGATCGGCCTCGGACTGGTGGTGTCGGCGGCGCCGCGCCACACGGTCGTGCAGCCGTCGGCGATCCGGCTCGCGATCCCGCTCGCCGTCGTCGGCATCGCGGCGCTGCTCGGCTTCCTCACTTCCCGCGTCCGTCCGCAAGCGGGCTGCTGCTCGTGATCGGGGCGGGGCTTGGCTACGCCTGGGTCGACTTCGCCAACAAGCTGCTGTCGAACGAGCTCTCCTCGCAACGGTGGGGTCTGGCGTCGCTGTTCATCGCCGGCGTGCTCGGGTTTGGCGCGGTCGCCTTCCTGCAGGAGAACTGCGCCTTGCAGACGCGCCCAGTGGTCACCGTCGCACCCGTGATCGGCGCGATCCAGAACCCGTTGCCCGTGCTGATGGCGCTGGCCGCCGGCGTCGAGGCATGGTCAGCGAGGCCGGGCACGGTCGCCGTGCTGCTGGGTGGGCTCGGGCTGGCGACGGCGGGCGCGGTCGGACTGGGCCGCTCGCAGGCCGTGAGCCGGATCTCCAGCGGCGGGGCGGAGTCCCGCGCTGCGCAGGGCCCCCACGAGCGCCGATCGAGCGAACGCGGGGCACCCGCAGGCGGTGCGACCCCGGTGCGCGACCGCGAAGACCTGCTGGCCGCCGCTCAGGCCTCGTCGGCGATCAGACCCCAGTCGGCCTCGCCGACATCCAACCGCGCCAGCAGGTCACGCAGAAGCTGACGCTCCGGGAGCTCGAGCCCACCGAGGATCTCGTCCTCCACCACCTGCACGGCGGTGTCCATCTCCGACAGCGCCTGCTCACCCCGCTCTGACAGCTCGACCAGGCCGCGTCGGCGGTCGGTCCGATCGCGGTGACGCACGACGAGTTGATTCTCTTCGAGATCGTTGAGTAGGCACACCATGCTGCTGGCGTCCATCCGCAGCCGGTCGGCGAGGTTCTGCTGCGCTGTCGGCCCGTGCCCGCGCAGGTAGCTGAGCGCAACCAAGTGCCTCTGGCGCAGACCGAGTGGGGTCAACACCTGCTCGAAGCGCTGTCGCACGTTCCGGGCGATCCGCGCGATCAGGACCGTCACATGAGCGGGGACCGCGCCACCCGCCGCTGCCGTGACCGGCGTTGAAATCGAACCCGCTGAAGCTTCGCTGATCGTCCTCATCTAAGGGTAGTTTAACCATCCTATATGCTTTTGTGGTCCATGATGATCCAATCATCGACAATGAATTTTGAGCTGTAGTGCAAGCCAAGTTGGAGCTGCCGTGCAACCCCCTCGTCTGCATCGCAAGGCCCTCGCGCCGCGTACCGTCCTACTGTTGACTGCCGTCATGGCCGCGCTCGCATTTCCCACCAGCGCGCTCGCCGGCGGGTTCACGGCGCACCTGTACGTGCCGAACAAGACCCACGCGCCCAAGGTCGGCAACTGGCGGATCAAGGTCACAGCGAACCGGGGCAGCCAGAAGCTGAGCGGCACCGTGTCGTACAGGTTTCTCTTTCAAGGCACGGTGGTCAGCACGCAGCCTGGCGGGCCGTTCAGGAACGGGGTCTTCTACAACACGCTGACGTGGCCCAAGCGCTCCGTCGGTCACACGATCACGCTGCAAGTCGTCGTCAAGACGCGTTACGGCACTGACTACCTCAATTGGTGGATCAAGGTCAGGGCGTGAAGCCGGCGATGCGGGGAAGGATCTGACAGGTTGCTGGGAGCGAGCGTCACTGTCGAACGCGTCTCCCGGACCTACGATGGTCGCGACGTCCTGCACGACGTCAGCTTCACGATCAATCCCGGCGAATTGGTAGCGCTGACCGGTCCTTCCGGCTCCGGCAAGACGACGCTTCTGCAGCTGATCGGCAGCCTCGACTCGCCCACCACCGGGCGGATCCTGGTCGAAGGCGTCAACGTCGGCGAGCTGCGCCGGCCGGCGATCTTCCGCCGCAACACGGTCGGGTTCGTGTTCCAGATGCATTATCTGCTGCCGAGTCTGAGCGTGCACGAGAACGTGGAGCTGCCGATGGAAGCCGCACATGTGCCGCGCCGCGAACGCATTAACCGGGCAGAAGCGTTGTTGGCGGAGGTCGGGCTGGCCGGACGCGCCAGCGCGATGCCGAGCGAGTTGTCCGGCGGCGAGCGCCAGCGCGTTGCGATCGCGCGGGCGTTGGCCAACCAGCCGCCGCTCGTGCTCGCCGACGAGCCAACCGGCTCGCTCGACACCGTGGCCTCGCGCCAGGTGTGGAGACTGCTCAGCGAGATCCGCACAAGCCGCGGAACGACCGTAATCGTCGCCTCTCATGACCCGACCCTCGCCGAACACGCTGACCGGGCGCTCCATCTGGTCGACGGGCGGCTGATCGAGGACCGTGATCAGCCGCGCGAGGGGGTCCCGAGCGAGGTGGCATGATCGGCCTGCGCCAGACCCTGAGCAGCTTGCGTCACCGTCCCGGGCGAGCGTTCCTAACCGGCCTCGGTACCGCGCTCGGCATCGGGACGATCGTGGCCTTGCTGGCGGTGTCAGCCGGCGCCACCCAGACCGCCGGGAAGTTCGTGCACCTGGGGCGCTCGGATCTGGGGCTGTTTCAGAAGGACGCGGCCGACCCCACGACCTCAGTCCTGCCGCAGAGCTTGATCACGACGCTGCGCCGCCAGCCTTGGGTCGCGGACGCGATGGGACTGCAGCTGCTGGTCAGCGACATCCCCAGCAAGTTGGGCGCAATCGTGTATGGCGCCGACGCCAACAGCTTCGAGGTCAGGCGGATGGTGTTCAGTGCGGGCCACATCTACAACGGCCCGAACCAGATCGTGATCGGCGACGGGCTGGCCCCGCAGCTCCACGCGCACGTCGGGGACATGGTCACGGTCGCGCATCGCCGCCTGCAGGTGGTGGGGATCTACCATATCGGCGTCACCCTGCAGGACACCGGCGCGTTCATCCCGCTGAGCACGGCGCAGGCGATCAGCGGCCACCAAGGCGAGGTGACCTCGGTCGTGGTCAAGCTCGCACCGGGGACCAAGTCGTCGGTCGCTCAGCGCACGATCGCGCGTCAGTTCCCCGGGCTGCTCGTGATCGGCGATGCCGATGAAGCGCTGCGCGCCGGGGCTAACGGGCAGCTGATCGCCAACGTAACGCTGGTGATCGTCGTGCTGGCACTGTTGATCGGCGGCATCGGCGTGATGAACACGATGCTGATGTCGGTGATCGAGCGCCGGACCGAGTTCGCGATTCTGTCCGCGGTTGGCTGGAGCGGCCCCCAGGTCGCGAGCCTCGTTCTTACCGAGGGCCTGATCATCAGCATCCTGGGTGCCGCGGCCGGGGTGGTGATCGGCTGGATCGGCGCGCAACTGCTGATCCACGCGTTAGGCGCTGAGGCCTTCGTGGCTCCTGACGTCACCCCATGGGTGCTCGGCCGTGCGCTGTTGATCGGGATCCTGATCGGCGTCCTCGGCGGCCTCTACCCCGCGTGGCGCGCCGCGCACGTGTCGCCGGCGCGCGCCCTCGCCCGGCAGTAGCGACTCCCATGACTTCCTGACCGGAGGTGCTGGATTTGCGCCGCGCCGAGGGGCTCGAATGGGCGCGATTCCGGCTCCGCCGGTGGCGGTGTCGCGCTTGCGAGCCAGGCGCCATCATTGGCGATGGTGTCAGCATCGGCCCGGGACGGTGGCCGACTTTCATGCAATTGTCAGAGTTCGGCGCTTAGATCTGGATCAGATAATCTCGGCCTGGGGTTGGGGCTCGGGACTAATACTGGAGGCACACCACTTTGAGAAAGCTCGCCACCTGGTGCTACAGGCACCGTGGGCTCACGATCGGCGCCTGGGTCGTGGCGCTCGTAGCTCTGACTGCGATCCATTCCGCGGTCGGTAGTGCGTACAGCGACAACTTCACGTTGCCGCACACGCAGAGCTTCGATGCGGTCAGGCTGCTGGAGCGAAGCGCGCCGCGCGCATCCGGTGAGACAGACCAGCTGGTGATCGCTGTCCACAACGGCAAGGTCACGGACCCCGCTGTGCGCGCGCGCGCTGAGGCGTTGTTCGCCAAGGTGGCCCGGCTGCCGCACGTGACGATGGTCGGCTCGCCCTACACAACTGCGGGCGAGCACCAGATCTCGCGCTCCGGCCAGGTCGCGTTTGCGAACGTGACCTTCGACGCGGCGTCGCGCAAGAACCAGATCAGCGCGTCGGCCGCCAAGAAGCTCGTCTCGACGATCACGTCGGCATCGGTGGGCGGCGCTCACGGTGTCGAGTTCGCGGTCGAGGGGAATGTCGCCCGCAACGGTGAGCAGGACAACTCGCAGACCAGCCTGATGCTTGGCTTCCTCGCCGCCGCAGTGGTGCTGTTCATCGTGTTCGGTTCCGTGATGGCGATGCTGCTGCCGCTGATAACCGCGGCGCTCTCGCTTGGAGCGGGGACCGCCGTCATCGGCTTGCTCTCGCATGCGATCGGGATGGCGTCGTTCTCGAGCGAGCTGGCGTTGCTGATCGGGCTCGGCGTCGGGATCGACTACGCCCTGTTCATCGTCACTCGCTACCGCCAGAGCCTGCTGCGGGGTCTGTCGCGAGAAGAGGCGACGGTCGAGTCGCTTGACACCTCCGGCCGCGCCGTCCTGTTCGCCGGAATGATCGTATGTATCGCGATGCTGGGCATGTTCGTGCTCGGCGTCAGCTTCCTCTACGGGGTGGCGGTCGCGGCAGCAATAGCGGTCGCGTTCACGGTCCTCGCCGCTCTGACGCTGTTGCCTGCCCTGCTGGGAGTCGTCGGTCGGCTCGTACCGCGCCGGCGCGAGCGGCGCGCGTTGCGCCAGGGCGAGTTCAGGGTCAGCGACGAGTCGCGATGGTGGGCCCGGTGGGCCGGCTCACTGCAGAAGCGTCCGGCATTGTTCGCCGCCGTTGCTGCCCTGGTCATGGTCGTGCTCGCGATTCCGTTCTTCTCGATGCGGCTTGGCTCTGCGGACTCCGGGAGCGATCCCGCCGGATCGACCACGCGCAAGGCATATGACCTGCTCGCCAAGGGCTTCGGTCCCGGCTACAACGGGCCCCTGCAGCTCGTCGCCCAGGTCGATTCCACCGCTCAGCGGGCGGCATTTGCCCGCATCGAGCGAGCCGTCGCCGACACGCCCGGAGTCGTCGGATCGACTGCACCGCGCTTCACGCGCGGCGTCGGCGGCCTCCCGTCGGTGGCAATCGCCAACGTCTACCCGAGCGGCTCGCCCCAGGCCGCATCGACCTCCGATCTGCTCAACCGGGTTCGCGGTCAGGTGGTGCCGGACGCCTCACGCGGTACGGGCGTGCACGTGCTCGTCGGCGGGACCACGGCTATCTTCGCGGACTTCAGCGCCGTGCTGTCGCGCAAGCTTCCGTTGTTCATCGGGATCGTGGTCGCGCTCAGCTTCCTGTTGCTGATGGCCGTGTTCAGGAGCCTGCTGATTCCGCTCACTGCTGCCGTCATGAACATTCTCTCGGCCGGCGCCGCATTCGGCGTCGTGACGGCGGTGTTCCAGTTTGGCTGGGGAGCGTCGCTGCTCGGGATCAACGGGACCGGTCCGATCGAGGCATTCCTGCCGGTGCTGATGTTCCCGATCCTGTTCGGCCTCTCGATGGACTACGAGGTGTTCCTGATCAGCCGCGTCTACGAGGAGTGGCACCGCCGCGGCGAGAATCGCGCCGCGGTCACGCACGGCTTGGCGGCGACCGGTCGCACGATCACCGCGGCGGCGGCGATCATGGTGCTCGTGTTCGGTTCGTTCGTGCTCGGTGGAAGCCGGGTCATCGAGTTGTTCGGCGTTGGCCTGGCGAGCGCCGTGCTGCTCGACGCGGTGATCGTCCGATCGGTGCTCGTCCCGGCGGTGATGCTCCTGATCGGTGACCGCAACTGGTGGCTACCATCGGCGCTCGAGCGAGTGCTCCCGCACCTCAACGTCGAGGGCAGCGCGTCGCGGGCGGCTGGGGCAGCCGAGCGGGGGGTCGGGCCGGCCCCGGCGCTGCCGGAGCCGGAGCCGGAGCCGGTACCCAGCTGACCAGCCCGCGACGGGGGCGCTCCGTGCGATCGGTCACGACGGCCTTGGCGCGAGCGTCGCCGCCCACTCGGCGACCGTCATCACCTGGGCCTGACGCGGGAATACCTTCTCGGTCAGCACCCGATGGACCTCCTCGTCGCCGTCGGCGCACCCGTCGCTGAGCACGGTCAGCTCGTAATCGAGGTCGGCGGCCTGGCGCAGCGTCGACAGCACGACGCCGCTGGTCGCAATCCCGGTCAGGACCAGCGATGTGATCTGGCCGGCCCGGAGGATCATCTCGAGGTCGCTGCCGGCGAACGCGCTGACCCGCTTCTTGCGCACCACGGGCTCGTCCTCACGGGGCGCGACCGACTCGTCCACACGGACATCGACAAGTCGGCCACTGTCCGCGAGTGCCGAGAACGTCCTGTTGCGCGGGCTGATCTCGGGATAGCCGCGACGGAAGCCGACGACCACGTAGATCACGCTGACGCCGCCGGCGCGGGCGGCTTCGAGGGCGGCCGACAGGCGCTCGAGCAGCTCCCGCGAACCGAGCCGCTCGACGATCCCCTCCTGCACGTCCATCACCAGCAGCGCGCTCGCCATCACCAGCGATCGTAGCCTGGCGCTGGCTCCGTCGGAGCCAACCTAGGCTGCCAGCGCCTCGCCTTCCTCGATCTCGATCTGTTCGGGCAGCGTCACGACCTCGCTGCTCTGTCGCGGGCGCAGCCTGGTCGCGGCGACGAAAATCGCGCCGGCGCAGAAGACCGCAGCGACCGCGAACGCCAGGTCGAAGCCGTTGGTCACCGCCCGAGCCGCCGAGACGCCGACCTGGCCGGTCGTGCGGCTGCTCGCGATCGTGCTCAGGATCGCAAGCCCGAGCGCGCCGCCCATCAGCCGCGAGGTGTTGAGCAGCCCAGAACCGAGACCGCTCTGCGGACCGGTCACGTCCTGCATCGCGACGATCGTCGACGGCACGAGCGAGAATCCCATCCCGAGCGCGGTCAGCAGGCCGCCACCGAGGATGCTCTCGAAGTACGTGCCGCCCGGACCGATCCGGGACAGCCACACCATCCCCAGCAGCATCGACGCCATCCCGATCGTGATCACGCGCCGCGCTCCGTAACGGGCAACGACCCGCGGCGCGAGCGTCGAACCAGCGAAGATCGACAGCGTCATCGGCAGGAAGCAGAGCCCGGCGACGATCGCGTCATAGTGCAGCACCTGCTGCAGGTACAGCGTGATGAAGAACCAGGCCGGGAAGTTGGCCGCGTACATCAGCAGCACAACGATGTTCGCCGCCCGCAGCTGCCGCAGTCGGAAGATCGATAGCGGCACCAGCGGCACCCGCGCGACGCGCGCCTCGACGAACACGAACGCGACCATCAGCAGCAGCCCTGCGGCGAGCGGAGCCAGCACCCCGACCGCGCCCCACCCCAGTGTGTCAGTGCGCACGATCCCGAACGTGATCCCGATCAGGCCGCCGGTGATCAGCGTCGCGCCGAGCGCGTCGAAATGGCGCGGCCCATCGACCGGCTTGATCTTCGGGATCGCGATCAGCCCGAGCACGACGACGATCGCGCCGAGCGGCACGTTGACGGCGAAGATCGCCTGCCAGCCGAGGCTCTGGGTCAGGATGCCGCCTAGCAGCGCGCCCGATGACGCACCGAGCGCCCCCATCGCGCCCCACAGGCCGAGCCCGCGGTTGCGCTCGGGACCCTCGGGCAGCGTGCTGGTGATGATCGACAGCGTGGCGGGCGAGGTCACCGCGCCCGCGATGCCCTGCACCGTGCGGGCGCCGATCAACAACCCGCGCGAGCTGGCCAGCGCGCAGGCGAACGAGCTGAGCGCGAACATCGCGGTGCCGACGAGGAACACGCGGCGGCGCCCCAGCAGGTCCGCCGACCGCCCGCCGAGCATCAGCAGGCCGGCGAAGGTGAGCGTGTATGCGTTGACCACCCACTGCAACCCGGTCGTCGTGAAACCGAGCCCGTCGCGGATCGACGGCAGCGCGACGTTGACGATCGAGACATCGAGGATGACCATGAATTGGGCCAGGCAGACGACCACCAGGAGCGCGGTAGAGCTGCTGAGCCGGGCGGTCAGAAAGTTCTTGGTTGCGTGCATGTGGGGTATGATGCGGTCAGGCTTATCCAGGTACAAGAGAATGAGTTATCCTGGTAGTAGAGGTTCCCCCCATCGAGACTGCGATCGAGCTTCCGGCCGCCGGCCAGGTCGCTCTCGTGACCGACGAGCGACGGCGCGCGGAGCTCGCCGACTTCCTACGCAAGCGCCGCGCGCGGCTGCAGCCGGAGGAGGTCGGCCTGCCGAACGGCGGTCGGCGGCGGACCCCGGGGCTGCGCCGTGAGGAGGTGGCTCACCTCGCGGGAGTCGGAACCACCTGGTACACGTGGCTCGAGCAGGGCCGCGACGTACGTGCCTCACTCGACGTCCTCGAAGCGCTGTCGCGCGCGTTGCGGCTGACGCCGGCGGAGCGGACGCACCTGGTGTTGCTGGGCCGCGGCGAGGAGCCGCCGCCGTGCAAATCGGACGAGCGCGTGTCGCCGACCGTCAGGCGCCTGATCAAGAACCTCGGGCTGAACCCGGCGTACGTGATTGGCCGGCGCTGGGACTACCTGGCCTGGAACGACGCTGCGACCGCCCTGTTCGGTGACCTCGGCGCGGTGCCTAAGCCGGCCCGCAACCACGTCTGGATGCACTTCATGGACGCGGCCCGGCGCGAGATGTTCCCGGACTGGGAGCGCAGCGCTCGCCTCGTGGTCGCGAAATTCCGCGCCGACAGCGCGCGCCACATCGGTGACCCGCAGTTCGATCAGTTGATTGCGACGCTCAAGAAGTCAAGCCCGGAGTTCTGCAAGGCGTGGCGCAAGCACGAGGTCGCCCGCAGCGGCGAGGGCCGCAAGGAGATCATCCACCCGGTCGTCGGACGGATGGTGTTCGAGCACGCGGTGTTCAACCCGCAGGAATCGCCCGAGCAGCGCCTGATCCTGTACTCGCCGCTGCTCGACGAGGACACACCGGCCAAGCTCGCCCGGCTGGTCGGACGGTAGCCGGCGTCAAAGGGCGCGGCGCGGGGCGCCGCCGCGCGGGCGCGCCGCCGCGCGGGCGCGCTGCGGCCCGGGCGCGCCGCGGCCCAACCCCAGGGTGCGTCGACTAATCGCGGGGGGCGCCTCGACTAACTGCAGCTCAGGCACAGTTAGTCGCGACACCCCCCGGATCGGTACGTTTGTACCAGCCTATTGGTACACTTGTACCAATGAGTGTCTCCGCCGGTAAACGCACAGCGCAGGCTGCCAGCTCGCGCGTCGCGGCCCGCCCGCGCGGTGTCGCGCGGCGCGAGGCGCTGCTCGAGGCCGTGCTCAAGATCGTCGCCGAGGTGGGCGCCGACGCGGTCACGCACCGCCGCGTCGCAGAGGTGGCCGGACTGCCGCTGGCCTCCACCACCTACTGGTTCGACTCCAAGGAGCACCTGCTGACAGCGGCCCTCGAGCTGGCGGCCGATCGCGACATCGCGCGGCTGCAGGAGTTCGTCGGCTCAAACCTCGCCGACGAGGCAGACCCGATCGCACTCGCGGTCGCATCGATCATGGAGCCGTGCGAGGCCAGCTTCCAGGCCAGCCGCGGCTCGCTCGTCGCCACCTATGCGCTGCTGCTCGAGGCCGCGCGGCGCCCGGCGCTGCAGGCGATCACGCGCAGGTGGACCGACGCCTACCTTGACGCGCTCGAACAGCTGCTCAGGCAGACGAACGCCAACGATCCGCGCCGCGATGCCGAGCTGCTGCTCGCCGCTGCCGATGGGCTGCTGATCGGACAGCTCGCGTCGGGCGAGACGACCGATCTGACCCCGAAGCTCCGCGGCCTTGCGATCACGCTGGTGGAGGGTGAGCGGTGAGCGCCCTGAGAATGCGACGCCTGGCGCCCAAACGCGAGTGCGGCTCCGCGCAGTCGACCGTGACTCTGATCGGCTCGCTGCTGCTGTTCGAAGCGATCCTGTACTCGGCCGTCGTGCCGGTGCTGCCCCACTATCAGCACGTGCTGCACGCGTCCAAACCCGCGATCGGCTTGTTCGTGGCCGCGTACCCGGCCGGCATGGTGCCCGGGGCGCTGCTCGCCACCTGGCTGGCGACACGCACCGGCGTGCGACGCACGACCGTCGTCGGCCTGCTGATCTTCAGCGTCTCGATCGCCGCATTCGGCTTCGCCTCCGACATCGTCGCGCTCGATGCGCTGCGCTTCATCCAGGGGATGGCGTGCGGCTTTGTCTGGGGCGGCGGTCTCGCCTGGGTGATCGCGGTTTCGCCGCGCGCGCGCCGGGGCGAGATCCTTGGCACCGTGATCGGAGCAGCGATCTTCGGCACGATCCTCGGGCCGGTGGTTGGCACCGCCGCGGTCGCGCTCGGGACCGAGGTCGTGTTCTCGACGGTGGCCGCGATCGCGCTCGCGCTGGCGTTCTGGACGCGCCAGCATCCCGAGCCCAAGCAGGCCGAGCCGGGCACCCGCACGCCGCTGCGGATGCTGGCCCGCAACCGGCAGATCCTGCTCGGGTTCTGGTTGATCGTCCTCGAGGCGGGAACGCTCGGCGCGCTCAGCACGCTGCTGCCGCTGCGGCTGTCACGTTTCGGCGCGTCCGGGATCGCGATCGGCGTCGCGTTCGTGGTCGCGTCGATCCTCAGCACGTTGATCGCGCGGCCGATCGGCCGCGTGGTCGACCGGCGCGGTGCGGGCCTGCCGCTGTGCATCGGCCTCGTGTCGACGGCCGGGCTGCTGATCGTGCTGCCCATCCCCCATTCGCCGCTGGTGCTGGCGGCGCTGAGCGTGATCACGCTCGGCGGCCCGTTGACGGCATACACGATTCCGTCGATGTCGCTGATCACGGACGCAGCGGAGCGCGCGGGCCTGGCGCTGGCGTTCGCTTCGATGATGCTCAACCTCGCGTGGGCGACCGGCGAGGTGGTCGGCGCGCCGGCGGCGGCAACGATCTCGCAGGCGACCAGCGATACGGTTCCGATCCTGATCCTCTCGGCGATCATGCTCGTGACGTTGATCCCGGTCGTCCGCGCGCGGCTGCTCAAGCGCCAGCCCGAGCGGGCGTCGGCGGCACCCACACGGCCACCGCAGGAGAGCCGCGTCCCGGTCGGGAGCGCGTGAGCGCGGCAGCTGACCTGCCGCATCTGCGGTCGCCGATCGAGCTCGGTCCGGCGCGGCTGCGCAACCGGCTCGTTTCGACCTCGCACCAGACGGGCCTCGTTCATGACCACCTTCCGACCGACGACCTGATCGCCTACCACGCGGCCCGCGCGCGCGGCGGCGTCGGCGCGATCTTCCTCGAGGCGACCGCCGTCCACGAGAGCGGGCTGCTGACGCCGCACACGATCGGCGGCTTTCTACCGCAGATCGTCGGCGCTTACGAGCGGCTGTGCGAGCCGTTGCACGAGCACGGCGCGCGGCTGCTGGTGCAGCTGTTCCACGGTGGCCGCGAGCAGATCTCGAGCGCGCCGAGGCAACCCACGATCGCCCCGTCGGCGATCCCCAGCCTGCGCTTCAAGAGCGAGCCCCGGGCGCTTACGGTGACCGAGATCAGGGAGCTGATCGGCGGCTACGCCGACGCCGCCGCCTACGCCGCCCTGGGAGGGGTCGACGGCGTCGAGGTGTCACTCTCGCACGGGTATCTGCCGGCGCAGTTCCTGTCGAAGCTCAGCAATCGGCGGGACGACGGATACGGCGCGCAGCCACTCCAGTTCGCGCTCGAGGTGCTCCAGGCGGTGCGGGAGAAGGCCGGGCCACAGCTGGCCGTCGGGGTCCGGCTGTCGGCCGACGAGCTGACGCCCGGGGGACTGGACACGAGCGCAACCGCCGAGATCGCAGCCCAACTGCAGGCGAGCGGGCTGGTGGACTTCATCTCGCTGGTGCTGGGCCACTCGGCGTTTCCCGCCGCCTCGACCTGGATCGCGCCCCCGCCGCCGGCGCCCCGCAACGCGATTGCGCTTCCCGCCGCCCAGATCCGCGCCGCGGTCCCGGAGATGAAGCTGCTCGTCACGACGCGGATCATCGAGCTTGCAGACGCCGACCGGCTGATCGCCGACGGCGTCGCGGATCTCGTCGGGATGACCCGGGCTCTGATCGCAGACCCAGAGCTCCTGCACAAGACGACGAGTGGACGCGCCGACGAGGTGATCGAGTGCGTCGGCTGTAACCAATCCTGCATCGGTCACTACCACGCCGGGATCCCGATCGGCTGCGCGGTCAACCCGCGCACCGGCCGTGAACGGACGCTCGCGCCGGCCGCCAAACGCGAACCGGGACGGAGTGTGCTCGTGATCGGAGGCGGGCCGGCGGGCGTCGCCGCGGCGCTCGAGGCGGCGACGGCCGCCGACGCCGTCACGCTCGTCGAGCGCGAGCCCGAGCTCGGCGGCCAGTTGCGGCTCGCGGGGCGCGCACCGGCGCACCGGGAGCTGTGGGATCTCTACCGCCGGTCCACGCTGCACCGCCTGCAGGCCGCGGGGGTCGCCGTCGAGCACCGGGCCGACGCGGACGCAAGGCTCGCCGCCGACTTCGACGTCGTGGTGCTAGCCACCGGGGCGCGGCCGTACCAGCCCCCGCTACCGCAGGACCCACCCTTCCTCGTGCGCCAAGCGTGGGAGGCGATCCAGGACCCCGCACAGGTCCGCGGACCGGCGCTGATCGCCGACTGGGGCGGCGGATGGGATGGTCTCGACGCCGCTGAGCGGCTGGCGCTG
>JBKQJQ010000335.1:0-3856 GCA_052147875.1 Solirubrobacteraceae bacterium
GCACGCGTGATCCCGTTGCCGCGCTCCGGCCGGTCGAGCGTCAGCCGCGCGACGCCGTGGGTCACCTCGTAGACGATCGTGCTCATACCGGCAGCGCGCGCTCGATGATCGCGGCCGCGTCGACGCCCGTCGGCAGTGTCCCGTACACGCGACCACCCTGACCATCGAGCCGCGCGGCGCAGAAAGCGTCGGCGAGCGCCGGCGGCGAATGACGAACCAGCAGCGACCCTTGAAGTGCGACCGCAAGGTCCTCGACCACGCTGCGCGCCTGGAACTGAGCGTCGTCGCCGGCGCCGGCAAACAACGAACGCACCCGCTCACGCGTTCGCGCCAGGTGCGAATCGAGGCGGCGATCGGCTCCCGCGGCGAGTTCGCATTCGGCGAGGAACGCGGGCAGCCCGTCCGGGCTCGTCATCGCCCGAAGCACGTCGAGCGCCGCGACGTTTCCGGACCCCTCCCAGATCGAGTTCAGCGGCGCGTCCCGATACAGGAGCGGCATGCCCGACTCCTCGACGAAGCCGTTGCCGCCGAGACACTCGAGCGCTTCCGCGGCGTGTGCCGAGGCCCGCTTCGAGATCCAGTACTTCTCAACCGCGGTCGCAAACCGCCTGAACGCTGCCTCTGCAGGCTCGTCGTAGCTACGCGCCACGCGCATCGTGGTGACCGTCGCCGCCTCGGACTCGATCGCGAGATCGGCGAGCACGTTTCGCATCGCCGGCTGCTCGGCCAGCAGCGCACCGAACGCCGACCGGTGCCGCGCGTGGTGGATCGCTTCGAGCACCCCGCGCCGCAGGCCGGTCGTCGACCCGAGCATGCAGTCGAGCCGCGTGTGATTGACCATCCGGATGATCGCCGGCACGCCCCTCCCCTCCTCGCCGACCAGCCGTCCCTCGACGCCGCGGAACTCGACCTCCGACGATGGCAGCGAACGGGTGCCGAGCTTGTCCTTCAGACGCTGGAACTCCATCCCCGGGCCACGCTCGACGAGGAAGCACGAGAGCCCGCCGGGCGCCTGCGCGAGCACCAGGAACACGTCGCACGGCGGATAGGAGCAGAACCACTTGTGACCGTGGATCTCGTACACCCCGTCCCCGCGCGGATCGGCGCGTGTGATGTTGGCGCGAACGTCGGAGCCACCCTGTCGCTCGGTCATCGCCATCCCGGCCAGCGCGCCGCGCTCGTAGTCGGTGCTCGTCAGCCGCGGCTCCCATTCGGCCGCCAGCTCGGGCGCGCCGTCCCGCAGCGCCGGCACCGCCGCATACGTCATCGAGACCGGACACATGACGCCATCGTTGGCGTTGCTGTAGAGGGTGAACATCGCCGCACGGACGACATGCGCTCCGGGCTTCGTCGCGCGCCACGGCAGACTGTGGATCCCGCGCTGCACGGCGCCGGCCAGCAGCCAGTGCCACGACGGGTCCAGGTCGACCTGGTCGACGCGATGGCCGTGGCGGTCGTGGGTCACCAGCCGCGGCTCGTTGCGCTCGGCGCGGCGGCTGTGTTCGAGCGCCTCGGCGCTGCCGGCGACGACGCCGGCGTCGCGGATCGCATCGAGCCCCCACTCCCCACCCTCGCGCGCAACCGCCTCCGCGAGCGCCAGGTCCGACGCGAGCAGATCGATCGGCTGCAGTGGCGGCGCCTGGTTGAGGACCTCGCGAGCCGGATCAGTCACGTCAGTGGTGGGCGCGATCGTCACGCCGTCGCCATCGTCCGTTCGGCAACGCGATCCGTCGCATCGTGGGTTCCCGCGAGCAGTCGCCGCGAGAGTTGCGCGCGCCGGAAGAACAGGGGCGCGTCGTGCTCCCACGTGGCGCCGATCCCGCCGTGGACGTTGATCATCGTGCGTGAGGCGAAGTCGAGCGCCGAACCGGCCGCCGAGCGGGCGGCGCTCGCTGCCAGTGCGAACTCATCGGGCGCTGACGCGCGCGCCCAGCCGGCGTAGTACTCGAGCCCGCGCGCGTTCTCGAGCCGGCGCAGCACCTCTGTCAGCTCGTGCTTGATCGCCTGGTATGAGCCGATCGCGCGTCCGAACGTAAACCGCTCCTTGGCGTACTCGACGCTGACATCGAGGCACGTCTGCACCGCTCCGATCGATTCAGCCGCGATCAGCGCATGGGCCAGGTACCAGGCATCGGCGAGCACGTCCGCGTCGACGTCGAGCCGCCGTCCGCGCGCGCCGTCGAATTTCACCTGCGCGAGCGAGCGGGTCGCGTCGTAGCGGACGACTGGCTCGACAGTGATGCCGTCGGCGGACGTTTCGACCGCGACGCCGACCGGCCCGCCGTCCTCGCCGACGCCGACCGCGACCAGCAGCTGCGCGACGGGCGCGTCGGGCACAAACGCGACCGTGCCGTCGAGCGTCACGTGCTCGCCGTCGACGGCGGCGCGCAGCGCCGGGGCACGCGCGAACCCGCTGTCGCTGTCGACCGTCCAGCCGTCCTCGCTCTCGCCTCCAGGACGCGCCGGCACGTAGGCGGGTCGCAGCTCGCCGTTCGCGACCGCCTCGAGCGTCTCGTCGCCGGCGGCGTCGAGGATCGCGGCCGCCGGCATCAGCCCAAGCAGTGGCACGGCGGCCAGAACGCGACCGCACTCTTCAGCGATCAGCATCGCTTCGAAGGCTCCGAGTCCAGCGCCCCCGTGTTGCTCACCAACCAGCAGACCAGGCCAGCCAGCCTCGATTGCCACCGGCCACAGATCCGGCAGCGCGCTCGGGTCCGCAAGCGCGGCGCGCGCCGCCTCGATCGTCTTGAAGCGAGCCAACGAGCCGCGGGCGGCCTCGCGGAGCAGGACCTGTTCGTCTGACAGTGCGAAGTTCATCGGCTCACCGCCTGCTTCTCGATCGAGCGCAGCTCGCTGAACGGGACGCCCTTGTCGAGCCGCGGCTCTGGCGGCAGGCCCAGGACACGCTCGCCGATCGTGTTGCGCAGGATCTGCTCAGTTCCACCGGCCGACTTGAGTCCCGGCAAGAAGGAGATCAGGTACGACCACTCGCTGTCGTCGGCGAGCGCGTCGGGTCCGACGACGTCGGCGGCGAGGTCCGTCGCGGCGATCGCGGCATTGACCATCGTCACCTTTGCGAGCCCCGCCTCGGGGCCCGGAATCTGACCCCGCGACAGGGCGGTGAGCGCTCTGTAGCCGTTGAATCGCACCGCCAGCAGCTCGGTTATCACCTCGCCAAGCCGGCGCCGCACGTCGGCGTCGGCTCGTGCCCGCGGGTCGGCTGCAAGCGTCTGCGTGAGTCGTACGGGGGACCCGAAGTTCTCTGACCCGAACCCGATCGTCAGCCGCTCGTACATGAGCACGGTCAGCGCCGTACCCCAGCCGTTGCCGACGCCGCCGACGACCGCGTCGCCGTCGAGCGTGACGTCATCGAAGAACACCTCGTTGAACTCGGCCTCGCCCGAGATCTGACGCAGCCCGCGGACCGTGACTCCGTTCGCGTCCATCGGAACGATGAACATCGTCAGCCCCTTGTGCTTTGGGACGTCGGAGTCGGTGCGCGCCAGCAGTAAGCCGAACGAGGCGAACTGCGCGTTGGTCGTCCACACCTTCTGCCCGTTCAGCGTCCAGCTTCCGTCGTCGTTCTGGTGCGCACGCGTCTGGACCGCCGCCAGATCGGAGCCCGCTCCCGGCTCGGAGAACATCTGGCACCAGACCTCGTCACCATGCAGCATCGGACCCAGGAAGCGGCTCTTGTGCTGCTCGGTGCCATGCGCGATCAGACACGGTCCGAGCATTCCGATCCCGATCACGTCGAGGATCCCGGGGACCTGGGCACGGGAGATCTCCTGGTTGACGATCACCTGCTCGATCGGCCCAAGGCCGCGCCCGCCGACCTCGACCGGCCAGGTGACGG
>JBKQJQ010000336.1:0-2731 GCA_052147875.1 Solirubrobacteraceae bacterium
CGAGCGCCGGCGCGAGCACGTCATCACAGAGCGCCGCGTAGTCCCGGTTCGCGGTCGCACGGGCGAATTGCTGGACCTTGGCCTCCACCTGCTGATGCGCGGTCGCGCCACAGCCGGCAAGTGCATAGGCGCTGCATAGGAGCGCGGTGACTCGCCCGGGCCGCATGCCGCGAAAGAGTAGCCTTGAGTAGGTGAGGAGCGAACCCCTGCGCGACGGTCATGGCCGTCTAATTGAGGATCTGCGCGTCTCGGTCACCGATCGCTGCAATTTCCGCTGCCAGTACTGCATGCCGGCAGAAGGTCTGCCCTGGCTGGAGCGCTCGGAGATCCTGACGTTCGAGGAGATCGCCCGTCTGGTGTCCGTGTTCGCCGCGATCGGGGTCAGTGACCTTCGCCTGACCGGCGGCGAGCCGTTGGTGCGGCGCGGGTTCCCGGAGCTCGCCGCGATGCTGACCAAGATCGACGGCCTGCACGAGGTATCGCTCACGACCAACGGCTTTTTGCTAGAGCGCGACGCCGAACGGCTGGTCGCCGCCGGGATCGCGCGCTTCAACGTGTCGGTCGACTCGCTGCAGCGCGATCGCTTCTACGAGCTGACCCGCCGTGACGCGCTCGACCAGGTGCTGCGGGGGCTCGAGCTGCTCGCGAGCTTCCCCGAGGCGCACCCGATCAAGATCAACGCGGTCGCGATGCGCGGCTTCACCGAAGAGGAGGTGCTGCCGTTCGCCGAGCTCGCGCGCCGCACCCCGTACGAGATCCGCTTCATCGAGTTCATGCCGCTCGATGCCGACCGCGCCTGGACGCCGGCCCAGGTGCTGACCGGAGCCGAGATCAGGGATGCGATCCGTGCCGTCTACCCGCTCGAGCCCGAGCCGCGCGAGCCCAGCGCGACGGCGCGCATCTACCGGTTTGCCGACGGGCGTGGCCGGATCGGCTTCATCAACCCGGTCTCGGAGCCGTTCTGCGCCGACTGCAACCGCGTCCGGCTGACGGCCGACGGTCGGCTGCGCACGTGCCTGTTCTCGCTCAACGAGACCGACCTCCGGGGTCCGCTGCGCGAAGGTGCCGACGACGCTGAGCTGGAGGCCGTAATCCGGGCGGCGGTCTGGCGCAAGGAGCTCAAGCACCACGTCGGTGAGCCCGGCTTCATCCAGCCTGCGCGAAGCATGTCCGCGATCGGCGGTTAATCGCGCCTACGAGCAGCGGTTAACGGGATCGCAAGCTTTCCTGAGCATCATCTAGGGCGCAGATGCTGCTGCTGATGTTGTTCGCCTTCGTGGCCGGCGCCGGAACGGCGATCACGCCGTGCGTGCTGCCGGTCGTCCCGGCGCTGCTGTCGGCCAGCGCCGTCGGTGGCCGCCGCCGCCCGGTCGGGATCGTGCTCGGCCTGGCGCTGACGTTCACGATCGCGATCGTGGCGCTAGCGCAGCTCGTACAGGGCGTCGGCCTCGCGAGCGGCGCCGCCCGGTCGCTGGCGGTGGTCGTGCTGATCGTGTTCGGCCTCGTGCTGATGATCCCGCAGCTCGCGGAGCGCATCCAGGCGCCGCTCTCGCGACTGGCGCGCTTCGGGCCCAAGACGCGCGGCGACGGCTTCTGGTCCGGGCTCGCGGTCGGCGGCGCGCTGGGCTTCGTCTGCGCACCATGCGCCGGACCGATCCTCGCGGCCGTGACGTCGGTCAGCGCGTCGAACGGCGCTTCGGCGCGGGTGGTGCTGGTGGCGCTCTCGTATTCGGCCGGGCTGGCGAGCGTGATGCTTCTTTACGGCCTCGGCGGACGCGCGGTCCTCGATCGCGTGCGGCGCCACACGCGTGGGCACATCGTCGAGCGCAGCCTCGGCGCCGTGCTGCTGCTGACCGGCGTGCTGATGGCGTTCAACGTCGACGTGCGCTTCGAGGAGGCGCTCGCCAAGGACACGAGCCTGCCGGCGGTCCTGGTCGACCCGACGCGCGCGCTGGAGAACTCGAGCGCCGTCCAGAACCGGCTCGCTTCGCTGCGGCCGCGGTCGCGGTTCGAGGTTCGCCAGCAGGAGGCCTCGGCGACACCCGTGGCCGATGAGGTCGGCGTCTCGATCCCGGGCGTCAAGACGCCGTCGCTGCCGAAGCTCGGCGTGGCGCCCAACTTCACAGACACTCAGCGCTGGTTCAACACGCCGGGCGACCGGCCGCTGTCGATCCAGCAGCTGCGCGGCCACGTGGTGCTGGTCGACTTCTGGACCTACACGTGCATCAACTGCCTGCGAACGCTGCCGTTCGTCAAGGGCCTGTACGCGAACTACCACCGTTATGGACTCGACGTCGTCGGCGTCGAGACGCCCGAGTTCACGTTCGAGCAGGAGGCGAGCAACGTCCAGCAGGCGATCGACTCCGACGGCATCAAGTACCCCGTCGTACAGGACAACCGGTACGGCACCTGGAACGCATACGGGAACAACGTCTGGCCGGCCGAGTACTACATCGATGCCCGGGGCGTCGTGCGCCACTACCAGTTCGGCGAGGGCGACTACCAGCAGGACGAGGCGGCGGTCCGGCAGCTGCTCTACGACGCCGGCACCCGCGACCTGCCGCCGCCGATGACCGCGCACGCGCTCGTCGCCTCGGCAGGTCTCGAGACCCCGGAGACCTACCTCAACCCCCAGCGCGCGCAGGGCTTCGCCCAGCAGCTCAAGCAGGGCACGAACTTCTATCCGGGGGTGATCTACCCACACCTGAACGAGTTCGGCCTGCACGGGATC
>JBKQJQ010000337.1:0-4133 GCA_052147875.1 Solirubrobacteraceae bacterium
CGACCGGCAGGGGACGATCGTCGCGACCGACGGCACGGTGCTGGCTGGTCACCTCGGGCAGCACCGGTTCACGGTCGGCCAGCGGCGCGGGATCGGGGTCAGTCGCGGCGAGCCGCTGTACGTGCTCGACAAGGACCCCACGACCGAACGCGTGACCGTCGGTCCCCGGGCGGCGCTCAGCACCGCGCGGGTCGCGGTCCGCGGCGCCCGGCTGCACCGCCCCGGGTCGCGCGTGAACCGCGTCAAGCTCCGCTACCGGTCGCGTCCACTGCACGCACGGCTGGCCGGCGACCCGGCGGTGGGTCGGCACCGTGCGCTGTCGATCGAGCTCGACGATCCGGTAGACGGGGCGGCGCCGGGACAGCTCGCATGCCTGATGGATCGCGACCTGGTGGTGGGCTGGGGGACAATCACCCGCCCGTCTGACCCCCGCATACACTGAGGCGTTCCCATGACGTCAGACGAAATCCGCTCAACCTATATCGAGTTCTTCGAGCAGCGCGACCACCGTCGCCTGCCGTCGTCGTCGCTGATTCCGGCCGAGTTCGACCCCTCGGTGCTGTTCACGATCGCGGGCATGGTGCCGCTCAAGCCGTACTTCCTCGGCGCCGAGCGACCGCCCCACCCACGCGTGACGACCTGCCAGAAGACGTTCCGGACCTCGGACGTCGAGATCATCGGCACGACCACGCGCCACCTGACGTTCTTCGAGATGCTCGGCAACTTCTCGTTCGGCGACTACTTCAAGCGCGAGGCGACGCGGTTCGCGTGGGAGCTGTCGACCGACGGGTTCGGGTTCGACCCCGCCGACATCTGGATCACCGTGTTCGCCGGCGACGACCAGCTCGGGATCGGGCCCGACCAGGATGCGATCGACTCCTGGATGGAGATCGGCGTGCCGCGAGAACGGATCGTCGAATGCCTGCGCGAGGAGAACTTCTGGCAGATGGGACCGACCGGTCCCTGCGGACCTTGTTCGGAGCTGTACCTCGACCGGGGGGTCGACCACGGGCGGCCTGACGACCTGCCCGGCGGCGATAACGAGCGCTTTCTCGAGTTCTGGAACCTCGTGTTCATGGAGTTCGACCAGAACCCCGAGGGCGTGCTGACGCCGCTGCCGGCCAAGAACATCGACACCGGTCTGGGTCTGAACCGCCTCGCGTCAATCCTCCAGGGAACCCCGACGATCTTCGAGACTGATCAGTTCGCCCCTTTGATTTCGCTCGGAGAGGAGCTTTCGGGACGCCGCTATGGAGGCGAGCCTCGGACCGACAAGGCGTTGCGGGTGCTCGCCGATCACAGCCGCGCGATCTCATTCCTGCTCGCCGACGGCGTCGTGCCGTCGAACGACAATCGTGGCTACGTGCTGCGGCGGATCATCCGCCGGGCGATCCAGCACGGCCGCGGGCTCGGGCTCGACGACGGCTTCCTGGCGCTGTACGCCGAACGGGTCACCGAGCTGATGGGCAACGAGTATCCGGCGCTGTCGGAGCACAACGCGCTGATCCGCAAGTGGCTCGCGTCCGAGGAGCAGAGCTTCGGCCACACGCTCGAGCAGGGGCTCAAGCGGCTCGACGAGCTGATCGAGCGCGCCCGCGACAGCGGCGCCGAGGGAATCGCGGGCGCCGACGCGTTCCTGCTGCACGACACGTACGGCTTCCCGATTGACATGACACTCGAGATCGTCGCCGAGCACGGCCTCGGGGTCGACGAGGCGGGCTTCGAATCTCTGATGGAGGAGCAGCGCTCGCGTGCCCGGGCCGGTTCCGGGCGGGCCATGGGCGGTGATGATCTGCGCGAGCGGGCACTCGAGCTCGCGGGCAGCGCCGGTTTCGAGACCGAGTTCGTTGGCTATGAGACGACCGATGCGGAGACGACGATCGGGGCCGCGCAGGCGCAGGACGGGCGGCTGCTCGTGAAGCTGGTCGAGTCGCCTTTCTATGCCACCGGCGGTGGCCAGGTGGCCGACTCGGGGACGATCGAATGCAGCGGCGGCGGTTGCCTGGCGCGGGTCGACGACGTCCTGCGCATCGGTTCTGACCAGGTCCTGGCACTGGTCCCCGAGCATGGCCGGTTCGAGCCCGGCGAGCGCGTGCGCGCGCATGTCGACCGCGCGACGCGGCACGCGACCGCCTGCAACCACACGGCTACCCACCTGCTGCACGCCTCGCTGCGCCAGCGGCTCGGCGACCACGTCCGCCAGGCGGGCTCCTATGTCGGGCCCGACAAGCTCCGATTCGATTTCACGCACGGAAGTTCGGTGAGCCCCGATGTGCTCGAAGCGATCGAGAATGACGTCAACGGCTGGATCCTCGCCAGCCAGGCGGTGCGCGCGATCACGACCACGCTCGAGGAGGCTCGCCGGCTCGGCGCGATGGCGCTGTTCAACGAGAAGTACGGCGACGTCGTGCGGATGGTCGAGGTTGGCGATGGATCGTTCTCGCGCGAACTGTGCGGCGGCACCCACGTCCGCACGACCTCGGAGATCGGTCTGTTTCGGATCCTGTCGGAGACTTCGAACGCGGCCAACGTGCGTCGGATCGAGGCGATCACGGGTCCGGAGGCGGTCGACTTTGTCCGCGACCGCGACCGCGAGCTCGAACGGGTCGCCTCGGCGCTGCGGGTTCCGCCGCGCCACGCGGCGGAAACGGTGGCCCAACTGCAGACTCGCGTCCATGAGCTCGAACAGGCGGCGAGGCGGGCGCCCCGGGCCAACGGCGCGGTCGACATCGAGACGCTCGTCGCCAGCGCGACCCAGGCTGACGGAGCCGCCGTGCTCGCGGCCGCTGTGCAGGCGGCCGACGGACAGGCGCTGCTCGAGATCGTCGACCGCCTCAAGGGCAAGCTCCCAGATGCGGCGATCGTGCTCGGCACGGCGGGCGAGGGACGAGTCGACCTGGTCGCGAGCGTCGCGCCGGCGCTGGTGCAGAGGGGAGTGAAAGCAGGGGAGATCATCCAGATCGCAGCTGCGAGGGTCGGCGGTGGCGGCGGTGGCCGCGACACGCTCGCGCGCGCGGGCGGTCGCGATCCGGCGCAGCTCGAGGAGGCGCTCAGCGCGGCGCGAGAGGCGATCGAGGCGGCGCTGAGCTCAAGCAGCTGATGCGGGTTCTGGCGCTCGACTACGGCAGCGCCCGCTGCGGGTGCGCGGTCAGCGATCCGACCGGCGTGCTGGCGACGCCGCTGGCGCCGATCGCCTCGCCCGCGTCGCGGCGCGGGATCGGGCGCCTGCGCGCGCTGGTCTCAGAGCTCGATGCCGAGCTGGTGCTGGTCGGCCTGCCGGTGTCGCTGTCGGGCGGCGACTCGGCGCAGACGGCGGAGACGCGCGCGTTCGCGGCCGCGCTCGAGCGCTCGCTGCCGGTCGGAGTCGAGCTGTACGACGAGCGCTTCACGACCCGGCTCGCCGAACGGTCCGGCGGCCGCGCCGACGAGGACTCGCGCGCCGCCGCCCACCTGCTCGAGAGCTGGCTTGCGCGCCGGCGGGCACCGGACGCCGCCCGTGGCTGACGGCGAGCGGACCACGGAGGAGCGCGAGGCGGCGCGGCTGGAGCGCGAGCGGCGCCGGGTGGAGCGAACCGGCCGCGCGCCGGTTGACGTTGAGCAGTCCGAGGCCGAGCCCGAACCCGAGCTCGAGTCCCAACCCGAGCTCGAGCCCGAACCCGAGCTCGAGCCCGAGCCCGAACCCGAGCTCGACGGCCACTACGGCACCGACGAGCACGAGCTCGAGCTGCCATCGGGAACGCGCCGCGTGAGCCGTCTGGAGACGCTCGGTGCGCCGCGTGACAAGAAACGGCCCGTACGCCGGCGACGAAAGCCGGCGCGGGCGACCAGCCCTCGACGCAAGTGGCTGGTCCGGGCCGGAGCGCTGACCGCCCTCGTGCTGGCGGCCGCGGTGATCTGGTTCCTGGTCGAGCTGTTCCAGCCGTTTGCCGGCTCGGCACACGGACACGTGACGGTCGAGATCCCGCCGCACGCGAGCTCGAGCCAGATCGGGGACATCCTCGCCAACGACGGTGTCATCCCCTCGAGCCTGTTCTTCGAGCTGCGCGCGACGCTCGACGGCGAGCGAGGCGACCTGCGGTCGGGGATCTACCACCTCCAGCAGGGGATGACGTACAGCGCGGCACTGACGGCGC
>JBKQJQ010000338.1:0-4520 GCA_052147875.1 Solirubrobacteraceae bacterium
CAAGGGACTCGGCTTCGACGCGATCCACGCCGCCGGGTGCTTCGCGTTCGCGCTCGCGTTCGGGCCGGCGCTGACGCGCTCGATCCAGCGCTTCGCTCGCCGCCTGCAGGTCACCTGGGTGCCGTCCGGCGCCGCCGCGCCGCTGGCCGCGATCGTGCTCGCGGCGGCCCTGTCGGTCGGGCTCCGGGCGCCGCAGAGCGCGCGCGCCGCCAACGCAGGCGGCGGGCCGGCGTCCTACCTGCTGGGTGCCGAGAATGTCGACGGCGGCTTCGGCGCCGCGCCCGGCCAGCCCTCAAACCCGCTCTACAGCGGCTGGGCGGCGCTCGGGCTCGCATCGGCCGGCTACGACCCGGCCCGCGTTTCACGGGGCTCGCACACGGTGGTCGACTACGTGCGCGCAGGCTCGCTGTCGGACGTCGGCTCGCTCGAGCGCACGATCCTCGTGCTGAGCGCCGCCGGGGCGCCGACTCGGGACCTGGTCGCGCGGCTGCAGCGAGCTGTCGCCCACCACAACGGCTCGGTGTCCGATCTGGTCAACCTGACCTCGTTCGCGGTTCTGGCCCTGCGAGGGGCCGGCGTCGCGCCGCAGGCACGCACGCTGACATGGCTGGCCAGGCAGCAGGACTCGGACGGCGGGTTCAGCTTTGGGGTCGCCGGCGGGCAGAGCGACGTCGACGACACCGGTTCCGTGCTCGAGGCGCTGGCCGGCGACCGGAGCCGCGCGGCAACGGTGGCGAGGGCACGGGCGATCGCATACCTGCGCCACCAGCAGGACCGCGACGGTGGTTTCCCCTCGCAGCCGGGACAGGGTTCGAACGCGCAATCGACCGCCTGGGCGATCCAGGGACTGGTCGCCGCGGGCGTCGACCCGGGCTCGCTGCACCGCGGCGGGAGCGTGTCGCCGCTCGCGTATCTCCACAGTCTGATCAACCCCGATGGGAGCGTCGATTACGCTCGAGGTAACCGTCAGACGCCGGTCTGGGTGACCGGTGAGGCGCTGATGGCGCTCGAACGCCGCCCGCTGCCGCTCGCGGCGCCCGTTGCGACTCGGCACAGCGGCGCGATAGGTGCGGAATCGATCGGGCGGCTGGCGTCGGGCTTTGGTTATGCGACCGCGGTGCTGCTGGCCCCGCTCGGCCTCGGGTAAGGCGCCACCCGGCGTCGTCGCGCGCCACTCGCTAGCCTGCAGCGCCCCATGGAGATCGGCGTCCCGAAGGAGACGACGGACGGCGAGCGCCGAGTCGCGCTCGTGCCAGAGGTGATCAAGCGGCTCGCCGACGAGGGCAAGCAGCGGGTGATCGTCGAGCGGGGTGCCGGCGAGGGGGCGCTGATCCCGGACGAGGCGTTCGCCGAGGCGGGCGCTCAGCTCGTGGATGACGCAGGGCCGGCGCTGGATGCGGGCGTTGTGGTCAAGGTTGCGGCGCCGAATCAATCAGAGATCGGGCATTTGGGCCCGGACACCGTGTTGATCGGATTTCTGGGGCCGCTGACCAACGGCGAGGGCATCAAGGCAATCGCGCAGACCGGCGCGACCAGCTTCGCGCTCGAGGCGGTGCCACGGATCAGCCGGGCGCAGTCGATGGACGCACTGTCGAGCCAGGCGAACATCGGTGGTTATAAGGCGGTGTTGATCGCCGCGACGGAGATCGGGCGCTTCTTCCCGATGCTGATGACGGCGGCGGGAACGATCCGCCCCGCGACCGTGCTCGTGCTCGGTGCCGGGGTGGCGGGGCTGCAGGCGATCGCGACCGCGCGTCGGCTGGGGGCGGTCGTACAGGGTTTCGACGTCCGGGCAGCGGTCAAGGAACAGGTCGAGTCGCTGGGAGCGCACTTCCTGGAGTTTGACCTCGGCGGGGATCTGGAGGGCGAGGGCGGCTATGCGCGCGAGCTGACCCCCGAACAGCAGGCCCGACAGCAGGAGCTGATGGCCGAGGCGATCGGCAAGGTCGACGTCGTGATCACGACCGCGCTCGTCCCCGGCCGGCGTGCCCCGATCCTGGTAACCGAGCAGGCAGTCGAGCTGATGAAGCCCGGATCGGTGATCGTGGACCTCGCCGGCGAGGCCGGCGGCAACTGCGAGCTGTCCGTGCCCGGCGAGAACATCGTGCGCCACAACGTCAAGATCCTGGCGCCGCTGAACGTGCCAAGCACGATGGCCGAGCACGCGTCGCAGCTCTACGCGCGCAACATCCAGGCGCTGCTGGGGCTGATGATCAACGACGAGGGCCAACTCGAGCTCGATTACGAAGACGAGGTGATCGCCGGTGCGTGCATCACCCGTGACGGCGAGATAGTCCACGAGGGCGCCCGCAAAGCGGCCGGCCTGTAGGAGGCGAACTCAGATGTCAACGATCACGGAGATCGCGATCCTCGTGCTTGCCGGCTTCGTCGGCTTCGCGGTCATCTCGAAGGTGCCCAACACGCTGCACACGCCGCTGATGTCGGGCACCAACGCGATCCACGGGATCGTGCTGCTGGGCGGGCTGCTGCTGATGCACGAGGCGACCGGCATCCTCGAGCACCTGCTGCTGGTGATCGCGATCGCATTCGGCACGATCAACATCGTCGGCGGCTTTCTGGTCACCGACAGGATGCTCGAGATGTTCAAGCCCAAGCCCGAGCTGCCCAAGCAGGAGGAGATCGAAGCGGGCGAGCACGAGGACGCCGGCTGATGCCCGTCGCGACGATCTTCCTGCAGCGGCAGAACTTCATCGACGCGCTGTACATCATCGCGTTCTCGATGTTCATCCTCGGGCTGATGGGGCTGACCGGGCCCCGGACCGCGGTCCGCGGCAACAAGATCGCGGCGGGCGGGATGGCGATCGCGTTTGTCGCGACGCTGCTGACGCCGCACGTGCTGAGTGGCTCGGCGACGGTGCCGCTGATGCTGCTGGGCCTGGCGATCGGGATCGCGGTCGGGATCCCGGCGGCGCTCAAGGTGCGAATGACCGCCATGCCGCAGATGGTGGCGCTGTTCAACGGCGTTGGCGGCGGCGCTGTGGCGCTGATCGCGTGGGTCGAGTACCGCAACCACTACGGCGGCGACTTCGCGCTCAAGGTCGAGATCCCGTCGCTGTTTGCGGCGATCATCGGCTCGATCTCGTTCTGGGGCTCGAACATCGCGTTCGGCAAGCTTCAGGAGATCCTCCCGGGCCGCCCGATCAAGCTCCCAGGGCAGACGTTCATCAATCTCGGCCTGCTGCTGATCGCGGTCGGATCGGCGGTCGTGCTGGCCGCCGGTACCCACTCGCAGGCGCTGTTCATCCTCGGGATCCTCGTATGCGCGGGGGTGCTCGGAAACATGGTCGTGCTGCCGATCGGCGGTGCCGACATGCCGGTCGTGATCGCGCTGCTGAACGCCTTCACCGGCCTGTCCGCGGCCGCGACCGGAATCGCGCTCGACAACACGGCGCTGATCGTTGGCGGGATGATCGTCGGCGCCTCTGGCTCGATCCTCACCAACCTGATGGCCAAGGCGATGAATCGAAGCGTGCCGGCGATCGTCGCCGGCGGGTTCGGCGGCGCGGTCGCCGCGCCGGCCGCCGGTGCGGTCGAGGGGGGCAGCGTGCGCTCGACCAGCGCCCAGGACGTCGCGATCCAGCTGTCCTACGCGCGTCAGGTCGTGATCGCGCCGGGCTACGGACTCGCCGTCGCGCAGGCGCAGCACGCGGTCCGCGAGCTGGAGCGCGCGCTCGAGGCAAAGGGGGTCGAGGTCAAGTATGCGATCCACCCGGTCGCCGGACGGATGCCCGGCCACATGAACGTGCTGCTCGCCGAGGCCGACGTCCCGTACGACCTGCTAAAGGAGATGGACGACATCAATCCCGAGTTCTCACGCACAGACGTCACGCTCGTGATCGGCGCCAACGACGTCACCCACCCGGCCGCCAAGAACGAGCCCGGCAGCCCGATCTACGGTATGCCGATCCTCGAGGTCGACAAGTCCGCCGCCGTCGTGGTGCTCAAGCGGTCGATGGCATCCGGCTTCGCGGGGATCGACAACCCGCTGTTCTACGAGCCGAAGACGTCGATGCTGTTCGGCGACGCAAAGTCGTCTGTGAGCGAGATCACTTCCGAGGTCCAGGCGCTTTAGTCAAACTTCTGGCTTGACTGCCGCGTCTGTGGGTAGATTGGCGGCGCCGACAAAACAGCAAGCGAGGATCGACGATGGACATCAACCGCCTGACCGCGATACCGATCTTCTCAGAGCTTTCGCCCGAGGAGGCCAAGCGGCTAGCGGCGTTCGCGACTGAGACGAGCGCGGCCGACGGCCAGATCCTGATCAAGCAGGGGGACTACTCGGTCGAGTTGATCGCGATCGAGGAGGGGACCGCCGACGTGATCCAGGCGGGTCAGAGGATCGCGTCGCTGAAAGCCGGCGACCTGATCGGCGAGATGGGCCTGCTGGAGAACCGCCCCCGGAACGCCGACGTGATCGCGACCTCCCCGATGCGGTTGATCAAGCTGACCCATTGGGAGATCCGGCGGATGTCGGACGACACGGTCGAGCGGATCAAGGA
>JBKQJQ010000339.1:0-5310 GCA_052147875.1 Solirubrobacteraceae bacterium
TTCGCGAGCGTCGTTGATGCGATTGCGAGCGCGAGTGCGATGGCTGTGCGAACGCTCACGTCTCAACCGAAGCGTAACTACAGCGCAGCGCCGGGCCGCGGATGGTGCATGCCGAGAGGCTGGGCCCCGAGGTCGATAACCCCGCTTGACCAGTGGCACGGCGATGACGTGTGGGCAGCCCTTCCCGCACGGCCGACAATCGGCCAGGCCTGGGGTCTGCCCAATGCGGCCGCTCCAAACGCCTCAATGTGGCGATCGCCCGGACAAGCCATGTGAAACCGAGGCATAACGGGATCCCTTGTCGACGGCGAATGTGAAGTGTCACGTTGCGCGAAAGGCAAGCGGCCAGTCGCCAAGCGGAGCCGGCAAGCCTCAGGCCAGGCCACCCTCGGGACTATCGAGGCAGGATGCCGGGGATCGGAGACCTGATACCGGCGAACGGCGAGCGGCTCATGACCGTCCCGGCGGGCACCTGACGACCGTCTCGGCGGGCACCTGCACGTCGGTTCCGGTAAACCGAAAGGGCACCCACGGACCCCATGACGCAGTGGCGCTCCCGCCAACACGCGCCTGGGGTGGAGCCGAGGTGTGCTTGCGCTACGTGCGTTCGGCAGGCTCGGACCGCGTATCGTCAGCGTCGTAAGACGTCAACTCCAAAAGCGACCAATCTTGGTCTCGGTGTTGGCCACCGCGATCGCCGCGATCGCAGTGCTAGCGATCGCCAGATTGACGGGCGCCAATACCGTCGGGCGGGCGTTCGACGACTTCCATCCCGGATGGATCGCTGTGATCGCGTGTGCCGAGCTGTGCGCCTATCCAGCCTACATGCTCGCCTACAGGTCGCTTGCCTCCGTACACGGGCATGCGCCACTCGCGCTGCCGCTCGTGGCGCGAGTGGTGGTGGCTGGATTCGGCCCATTTGCGCTCGCCGGCGGCTTTGGCATCGACAAGCAGGTGCTGCACGCACTCCACGAGGACGAGCACAGCGCGAGAGTACGCGTACTCGCGCTCGGCGCGCTCGAATGGGCTGTGCTGGCACCAACCACGTGCATCGTGGCGATCGTTTTTCTAGCCACGGGAGCGGACATCCTGCCATCGCTTCTGTGGCCCTGGGCGATCTTGGTGCCGCTCGGTTTCGGTTTCGGTCTGTGGGCGAGCGTGCCCGAGCGCGGCGAACGCATCTCGCGCCTCGGTGGCAGACGGCACGAGTGGCTTGCCAGCATGCTGGAGGGCGTCGGAGTGCTCCACAAGCTCATCCGCGACCGGCCCTTCTACTGGGGGGCATGGCTCGGTACCGCGCTCTACTGGGTGGCAGACATCTGCGCCTTCTACGGCGGCTTGCGCACCTTCGGCCTCGATCCGGGCGTGGGGAAGGTGATCCTCGCCTACGCCACCGGATATGCCGCGACGCGCCGCTCGCTCCCGCTCGGGGGCGCCGGCCTGACCGAGGTGCTCATGACCTACTCGCTCTACTGGGTGCGCGAGCCGCTGGCTCCCGCGCTGGCGGCGGTCGTCGCGTACCGCGCCTTCAACTTCCTGCTCGCGGCCACCCCGGCTCTCATCGCCCGCCATCAGCTGGCGCCGTTGCTCGCCGCTGCGGACAAGCTCCGCCGGCCCGAGCGCTCCTCCCCGAACTCCAGCGCGCGACCCCGGCCCCCGGCGTGGTGGTCGGCTGTCCGTCGACGGAAACACTGAGTCTCGCAGGCACCACATCGACCGTCGCTCCGGCTCACCGGGCGCCCGTTCCGGCACGAGCAGCGCGGCTGAGCGCGAAGCTCCCGCCCCCATGAACCGGCTTCGAAGTCGCTCGACTTTTGCAACGGGATTCCCCCCAACAGCCAGACGGGCGAGAGACGTCTAACAGCACAGTGCGTTAGACCCCGATCTTCAAACCCCCATGCACAAACCACGAAGCAAGCCATTTGCAGGCAATTCAGTAGCGGGGGCGGGATCGAACCCGCGACCCCCGGGTTATAAGGGCGCCTAACGGAGGTCATATAAGTCGTGATTTGCAGGGATTTTGTGATCTCGCCCGAGGTTGCTTGAGGCTGAATTTGCCGGTTTCGTTAGACGGTTTGTTAGACGGTTTTGCGATGGTCCAGGTGCGCGTCGGATCGTAAGATATGCGTCGCGCCCGAGAAGCAGGTGCGGACCGTGATCCAGATCGTGGCATAGCAGTCGTGAGGGTTAGCTCGGCCGGACAGGTCCCTTTCGACCAACCGCGTAAGGTCCCGGCTCAATGATCGGTCAACGGGACTGGTCGACCCGGATCGAAGGAGTTCGCATGAGCGATCTGCCGAGCATCGTCCTCGTTCATGGCGCGTGGGCCGACGGATCCAGTTGGGACGCAGTTATCCGGGGCTTGCAAGCCAAGGGCTATAAGGTCACCGCCCCGCAGTTCCCGGAGAATTCGACCGAAGCGGACGTGGCGCGGCTACGTCAGGTACTTGCCCGTCAGGACGGGCCGACCATCGTGGCGGGTCACTCCTATGGCGGCCAGATCATGACCGCACTCGGTACGGACGCTCCGAACGTGGTGGGTCTCGTCTACGTCGCCGCTTTTGGGATCGATGAGGGCGAGTCGCTTGGGGCGCTTCTCGGCGCCGGCCCGCCGACGCCGGCGCTCGCCAACCTCGAAATCGATGCGCTCGGCTTCGGCTGGCTGCCCGAGGCCGACTTCGTCGGCCATTTCGCCGCCGATGTGGAACCGACCGAGGCCCGCATCATGTGCGCGGTTCAGCAGCCGATCTCGATGAGCACCTTCGAATACACGATGGGTGTCCCCGCATGGCGCGACCTCCCGAGCTGGTACGTCGTTGCGAAAAACGACGAGGCAATCCCGCCCGACGCCGAGCGCCAGTTCGCCGCGCGGATGGGTGCGACGACAATCGAGGTCGAGTCAGGGCACCTCGCGATGGTCACCCACGCGGCAAAGGTGATCGAGCTGATCGAGCAAGCGGCGGCCCACCAAGCCTGAGCCGAAATCCCCGGCCGCGGAGACCTACGGACTGGCCTCACAGCACTCGCGACGCGGGCACCAGACCGGACGATAGCTATGCCACGGTTCGGATCGCCCGCACGACCCGGAGCTGCTTCCGGGTCGGGACGGGCCTCCGGCGCCACCGGTCGATTGGCCCCGCTCCGCACGAAACGCCGGATCTCGCTGCTGGTCGCGGACCACATTGCTCGACGCCGACTTCAAATGTGGCGCTCCGACCGAAAACCGTGTAACAAAACGTGTAACAAAATCGGCAAATTCAGCCCGAGTCAGCCTCACCTAAAATCATAAAATCCCTGCAAAACTGCACCTACACAACCAACGAAAGGCGACTCATAACCCGAACGTCGCGGGTTCGAATCCCGCCCCGCTACTGAATTGCCTGCAAATGGGTTGCTTCGTGGTTTGTGCGTGCGGCTTCGAAGGTCGGCGTCTAACGCACTTGTCTGTTAGACGTGTTGTCCCGCCCGGCTGACAGTCAAGCGTCTCCGAAGCCGCTGGCAGCGGACCTTCGGGTTCTGAACGAAGTGCTAGCCGAGCCTTCCGGGATCCAGGGCCCCGTCGGACGACGCGTCGAAGCCCGGATCTGGCGATTCGCGACGCTCGCGGGCCGAGACCTGCATTTTGTGCTCGCTCCGGTACGCCTGCACGCCGGCACGAGAGTGGCTCGTATTGTCCCGAAAGCGGAAGCTTCACTGGCTCGCCAGAAGCATCGCGAGAGTGCTGCTGGTGCTGGAGATGCGCCGCGACTTCCAGCGGATGATGAAGGTGCGCTACAGCGAGATGATCGAGGAGCTCACGGGCCGCAAGGTGCTCGCGTTCCTCAGCCAGGCCCACGTCGAACCTGACCTCACGGTCGAGATGTTCCTCATGGACGCGCCGCTAGCCGGCTTCGGTGCGCTCGAACTTGTCGACCTCGGCGACGGCTGACAGCGCCGACGCCCGGACGAGGACGGGTTCCGTGCCGGCCATTCTTGGCACGTGTACGGCTCTAGGAGGGATTTGGCGAAACGATTGGCGAAATTCGGCGACAGGATCATGGGTGGGGTTGGCGCATTCGTTCCCGAGCACTGCGGACAGCGACCGCGGGCGTGCATCCGATCTGACGTCGATTTCGGTAGTGGCGCAGGAAGCGCGGAGCGTAGGCCAGCCGCCGCTCGACGGCTCGCCGTAACTTTGCCATCGGGTCCGCGAGCGTACTGCTTACGCTGTCAGCGTCGCGGCACGCGCCGGCGCGAGCTCGCAGGCGAGCTTGGCGAGGGTCATCAGGTCGGCCTGGAGCCGAAACGACCCAGTCCATGGAGGCGGAGCCACAGGACCGATCGCTCGCTCGACTGCATGGCGGCTGGCTATCGGTGTGGCCGGCGCCGCCGGTGTGCGGTGCGTGTGTCCGGGGGTTCTGGCTGGAGCAGGCGCACGCCGACCATCCTGCCGTGGTCATAGACGCGGTCGATGAGGTACCCGTTTAGCTCGAGCTCGGTGACGACGGCGGCCGGGAACGAGATCCCGTCGGCGTGCAGGTCGGCGAACGCGACCGGCTGGTCGCCGGCCTGGCGCAGTCGGTCGAGCAGCCGTTGTTGCTGGGGGTCAGCGGGCGTCATCGACCTGATTGTCGCCCTCTGGCGAGATTCGGGAAGCCTTGGAGGTTTTCGAGCCGCGCGGCTGGCACTTGACGTTTAGCGACTGGGGGTTTGGTTGCGGCCAATCACTGCGTCTGCCGCGGTCGACTATCGCGCTGTGCGACTTGGCGAGTGGCGTGCAGAGGGCGCCGCGCCAGAGGCCGAAGCCGGGGTTGGGGCGTATCTCGTGACGCTCTCGCGACGTCGGGCAGTCCGGCTGTCGAGCGCTGCTGGCGCCGACCTGTGATGCTGGTGTGAACGTCGCGTGAACGAGACTGGAGTTGATCGGTTGGCAGTCCATGCAATCGCGTACGGTTGCGCGCCGCCGATCAACGAGACCGTGACCAGGTGGGCGATGTTGCCGACGTGATTGGCGTGCGGGTTCTCGCGGTAAACCTCCGGTCGGCGCGCGCGGAGTATGAACACCATCAGCTGATCGCTCCAGTTGCTGACGCGCTCGCGCAAGACGCGGTTGCCGTCGTTGTCGTATTCCAGGCCTCGCGCTCGATGACGCTCTCGGCGGCACGGCGTAGCGCCTCGCGCTCCAGCCATTGTGGCCTCCTCGACCTGAGCGAAGTCTCAGTCAGGAAGCTTCGCCGCAAGTGCAAACGCTCAGGAACTTAACATCACGTACAACTACGCAGAAACCTTCAGCTCTAATGCAAATACTCAAGAACCTTGGGCTGAAGCACA
>JBKQJQ010000340.1:0-3468 GCA_052147875.1 Solirubrobacteraceae bacterium
GTTGATCGCCACGCGACAATCCCGGGATGTGCCGTGCCCGCGAGCCGGCCTGCCTCCAGAGCGTCCTGCAGCGCGGCGGCCGGCCGCGACTGCGCAAGCTGTAGCTGCGCTCGAACATCAAGTAGCACGGGAAGGTCAATCGCCCCGACCGCTTCGGGTGTCTGCAACCCCGAGAGCGCACCGGCCGCGTCATTGAGATTCCCCAGTTCGACCAGGCACGCCGCGACGGCGCCGAGCGCCCCATGGGCTGCTGGATGCTGTGGTCCCGAGGCGGTCGCTAACGCCGCCCGTGCGCCAGCGAGCGCGGCTTCCACACGGCCCTGATGGTAGAGCGCCCAGCTGCGGCTATACGCTGCTGTCGCGCCGGCCAAGGGTGTGACCGCCAGGCTCGTCGCCAAACGCGAGCGCTCAGCAATCTCCAGACACAACTCCAGCTCATCGTAGGCCAGGAGCACCGCCGCCAACAGGGTCGGAATCGATGGGTCGATTGGCTCGCGGTCCAGCAGCGATTCGTGCCAGGCGAGTGACGCAAGGTTCACGACGTGAGCGCGGGGCTCGGCACGCAGGGTGCTCGCGATCGCCATCTCGACGATGGCGAGGTGCCGCGACGGCCCGCGTGCCCCGGTCGCGTCCGGCAGCGCCCGCGCCTGCGCCGGATTTGGCGACCCTAGCCGATCGCCGAAGGCCGCCGCGCGGAGTTCGATCTCGGCTCGCCGGTGTCCCTGGATTGTGGCTCTGATCGCCGTCGCAAGCAGTGGATGAACGAACGACAGCGGCGCTTCCGGCCGCAGCAGGCTTGTCTGCGCGAGCCGGTCGGCCGCACCCGAAACTGCCTGGACGTCGAGGTCGGCCACCGCCGAGACCTGAGCGATCGACGCGCCGTCGCCGAGAACCGATAGTGCCTGGGCGACGGCCGCTGCCTCGGGCTCGAGTCGTGCCAGTCGCGAGCTCACGATTCTCCTCCAGGAATCAGGTGCCAGATCACGCACGAGCTGGGCTGTGGGCGCGGCGACCGCGCTACCAGCTCGGGACACCGCTTCGAGCAAGTCGGTCAGAAACAGGGGGTTGCCCTGGGTTAGCGCTGCACAGATCTCGCATAACGCGCCGTCGGCGCCGGGCACGCGTGAGCGCACCACCGAGGCGACTCCTGCCGCCGTGAGTGCTCGTGGACGCGCCACCGCGTTGCCCGCCGCATCGCGCAACGCGCTCAGGGCCCGCTCGTCGGCGGCGGGAAAGATCGTGCCCGCGGTGAGGATCATGGCGACACGCAGGTCAGAGATTCGGGCCGCGAGGTAGGCCAGGAAGCGCAGGGACAGCGGGTCGGCATAGTGGACGTCATCTACGATCACTGCCAACGCCGGCGCGCCCGTCGCGACGGATAGGCTCCGGACGAGACCGAAGAGCCCGTGGATCGCGGGATAGGTCTGGCAGGCGATCTCGTCCCGATCAGCTCCGGCCCCCGTCGGAGTCCTCCAGTTGTGGTGGTCCGTGAGCAGCGCGGCAACTCCATCGCCGTGCAAGTCGGCCAGATGGCGCTCGAGCAGCGAAGTCGCGACCCCAAACGGGAAGTCGCGCTCGAGCTCTCGCCCTCGGGCCTTGAGGACCCCGATACCTGTTAGCTCGGCGAGATCGGCGGCGGCGGCGCTCAGCCGGGACTTGCCCAGTCCGGTGTCGGCCTCGAACAGCACGAGTCGGCCGATCCCGCTGCTTACACCGACGAGCGTCTGCGCGATCAGATCCAGCTCGGCCTCGCGCTCGACCAGCCCAGTACCTATCTGCCCCTCTGGCACCGTATTCGCCTGCGATCCTCTGGTTTGCCGAACTAGTGCTCGCGGCCCTCAGCAGCATTCCGCGGCGCCGCACGCCGGGCGCCTGACTAAGCACGAAGCATACTAGGGGGCACCGACACCGTCCTGCGCGGTCTCGAGGCTAGTCGACGAACTTCAGTTCCGCGACCAAAAACCGGAGAATCGACCATTCTTCCTATGTCGAGACAATATTCTCCAGAGTCTAGGGGGGGCCCTAGTACAAAGGTCTAACAGGAATAGGTAGTTTTTGCTAATCTAGTTTCTAGTACGGGAAGAACTAGAGGGCCAGTTGGGGCAAGGAGAAGGGCGAGTTGGGGCAAGCAAGACGTATGGAAACGTCTAAGAACCAAAAGGGGGTGCGACGTGCCGGAGCGGATGCGTCCGGCGCGCGTCAAATATGTCAGCAATAGCCACACAACGCAGCCTTGGCTTGCGCGAGGAATCGCCCATCGGATTTCGCGCGCGGACGTCGCTCGACCAGCATGACGGTGACACCGCCATCGCGCAGGCCGTGGCAAGGGCGAAGTCGGGTGACCAGGAGGCGATCCGCTTTCTGTACATCCGCTACAAGGACAACATCTACGGCTACGTTCTCAGCATGATCCGTGATCAGCACGAGGCGGAAGACGTCACTCAGCAGGTGTTTCTCAAGCTGATCGGCGTCATTCACAAGTACGAGCCGCGCCAGGTCCCATTCACGTCGTGGCTGCTGCGGGTCGCCCGCAATGTCGCGGTCGATCACCTTCGCCGGCAGCGTTCGGTCCCGTGCGAGGAGGTGTATGAACCGCTCCAGGAAGCCGATGGCTCGGCTCGAGAGCGCCGGTGGGGGCTTGAGCAAGCTCTGGAGGTCCTCAGCGAGGAGCAGCGCAACGTCATCATGCTGCGCCATCTGGTCGGTCTCACGCCCGGCGAGATCGCGACGCGAATGGAGCGCACTGAGGCGTCGATCCACGGTCTTCACCACCGCGCCCGCAAGACCCTGAAGCGCGAGCTGATGGACAGCGATTGCGGACCGACGGCGCGCGCCGCCGTGTCGTAACGCCGAACTGTCTTCCGGGTCACTGAGGCCGCTCCTCGCGCGTCTTTCCGTCGGCGGCTTCCCACTGCTCTCGGCTGCCCGGCTGGTCTTCGGAGGACTGCTGGGCGTTGGTCGAGGGTTTACTCGAGGGCGAGCTCGACGCCCTCGCCGACGTGCAGGCGGATCGATCGCGGCAAGCAGAAGTCCCGGAAGATGCTTGCGTGTCTCCCGATCGTGCTGCCCTCGATGCGGCCCTTGATGTGCATGATCCGCACGCCCTCGGCGACGATCGAACCGACGACCTCGGCGCCTTCGATCTGGGCGCCCGTGCCGACCGAGGTGTACGGGCCGACGTATGAGCCGGTGATCCGCGCGCGGGGTCCAATGATGCAGGGACCCAGGATGGTGCTCGAACTGACGTCGGCCGTCGGATCGATGATCACCCGGCCCTCGATTCGGTTGTCGGCCAGGTGTGGCGCTACGCCGTCGAGCGCTTGCCGGTCCAGAACCAGGCGGTTGAGCTCCAGCAGGTCGCTGGGGTCGCCCTGATAGCACCGCCAGCCTCGCACGACCACGGCGTCGAGGGTCGCGCCGCAGAGGGCGAACTCATCCGCGACCGCCCCCAGATCCATGTTGATCTCG
>JBKQJQ010000341.1:0-10413 GCA_052147875.1 Solirubrobacteraceae bacterium
CGCTCGAGATCCGATGGGAGCTGGCGCGCGACGCGCTGCGCGGCCAGCGCCTCGCGCTCGAGGAAGCGCAGCAAGCCGCCGCCGAGGTCCGCTCCCGGCGCACGGCGCTCGAGCAGGAGCTCGAGACTGTCGCTGCCAGGCGCGAGGCGGCGGAGGAGGCGCTCGCGGCACGCAGCGCCCGACGCGAGGAGCTGTCACGCCGGACCTACGCGGCGCGAGGCGCGGGCGAGCGCCTCACGTATCGCTCCGACGCGATCCAATCGGCCCTGGCGGCGGTCCGGGCGCGGCTCGGCAGGGCCGAGGAAACCGCGGCCGCGCTGCGGGCCGCCGCCGAGGAGCAGCGCGGCGACGCGCAGGACACCGAAGCGACCGCCCGGATCGCGAAGCTTGAGCAGGCGCTCGCCGCGCTCGACCGCGACCGCGAGGCAGAGCTTGCGAGCGAGCTTGAGCACTTGGAACGCGAGCTGCAGCAGGCCGGCGAGGAGGTGCAGCGAAACGCCGAGCTCGTGGAGCGCGGGCGCGCGGAATGGGAGGCTGCGGACGCCCAGAACGAGCAATCCCGTGCCGCCGTCCGCGACGGCGAGCGCGCGGTCGAGGGCGCCCGCCGCGACGCCGCCCGAGTCGGTGGTGAACTCGCCGCCGCCAACCAGTTCCTGCGCAATCAGAGTGGCTCGCCCGATGGCGCGCAGGCACTCGCAGACGACCTGGACGTCGATCCCGGCTACGAGCTCGCGCTGGCGGCCGCGCTCGACGGGCGGCTGGGGGCGGTGGTCGTCGACGATCGCCAAGCCGGCGGGCGTCTGCTCGACATGACCGGCGGCGCCGGCGGACGGGCGTTCATCGTCGGTCCCGACGTCGATCAGCGCCTCGCTTCCAGCATGCGCACGCCGCCTGAGGGTGGCGAGCGGCTGCTCGACCACGTCCGCGGCAGCGGTGCGGCGCTTGCGCTAGCGAGCACGCTACTCCGTGACACGTGGGTGGTCGACGATCTCCGGACGCTCGACGACAGCTTCGACGGGAGCGCGGTCACGCGCGCTGGACGCGTCTGGGCCGGACGGATTCGCGAGCTGCGACAGGCCCCGGCGGTCGGCGAAGACCGGATCCTGAGCGAGCGCAATCGGCGCGAGCAGTTGGTCGCCGCGAGCGCGGCGGCCGCCCAGGCCGAGCTCGATGCGCAGGCGGCGCTCGAGCGTGCGGGCGCCAAGGCGGCCGCCGCCGACGTCGCTCGCGAGCAGCTGCGGGTGGCGCACCGCACTGCCGTCAGGGCGCTGGACGAGGCAACAGAGCTTCAGCAGCGGATCGCCGCCCAGATCGACCGGCGGCGCTCCGCTCCCGACGACGGACCCAACGCGGGTCGTCGCTCGCAGCTGACCGCCGAGCTCGCTGCCGAACGCCAGATGCTCGCCCGCGCCGAGCGCGAGCGCGCCGAGCAGGCGGCGCGGATCCAGAATCTCGAGATGGCGATCGCGCGCGACCGGGAATTGATCCCGCCTGTCGAGGCGATCATCGCCGCGCTCGCTGGCGCCCGTGCAGCGCTCGCCGAGCGGCTGCGTTCGTTCGACGCCGCGCTGGTCGCCGACCGCGAGGCGGGAGAGCACGTGGCAGGCGAGCTGCGGGCGTGCGCGCAGCAGGAGGCGGGGCTGCACGCCAAGCTGCAGACCGAAAACGAGCAGCTGACCAACGCCGAGGTACAGCTCGAACGGGCGCGCGACAAGGCGGCCGATTCCGAGTCCGAGCTCGGGGAGCTCGCCACGCGGCTCGAGCTCGAAGCCGAGCCGGCGACCGAGGAGCTTGCAGCCGACGAGCGCGACAGCCTGCAGGCCCGGCTCGAGCGATTGGCTCGGCGGCGCGAGCAGCTTGGACCCGTCAACCCGCTCGCCCAGCAGGAGTACACCGAGGCGCTCGAGCACGTCGAAGAGCTAGAGACCCAGCGCGGCGATCTCGAAACGGCGCTGCGGGAGCTCGAGAAGCTGATCGCCGACACCGACCGGCAGATCCGGACCACGTTCGAGCAGACGTTCACGGCCACCGCCCGGGGTTTCGAGGAGCTCGTCGCGCAGCTGTTCCCGGGCGGCACCGGCGCGCTGCGGCTGGTCAGCGAGCGGCCCGGACCGGCGCGCGTGCTCGGCGGTGAGACGCCCCTGGAGGATGGCGAGCGAGACGACGGCGACGCCGACGACGACGGAGGCGCCGACGACGGCGGCGCCGATGAGACCGAGGAGAACCTGCTCGGGGTCGAGATCGAGATCACCCCGGCCGGCAAGGAGTGCAGGCGGCTGTCGCTCCTGTCGGGCGGCGAGAAGTCGATGACCGCGCTGGCGTTCCTGTTCGCGGTGTTCCTGGCACGACCGTGCCCGTTCTACATCCTCGACGAGGTCGAGGCAGCACTCGACGACCTCAACATCGACCGCTTCCTGACGCTGCTGCGCCAGTACTCCTCGCGGGCGCAATTCATCGTCGTCACGCACCAGAAGCGGACCATGGATGCCGCAGATTCGCTGTACGGCGTGTCGATGGGCGCCGACGGGATCTCGAAGGTCGTCTCGCGCCGGCTCGGCGCCGCGCAAGCCGCGTGAGCGCCCGGCACTGAGGTAACGTCGCGGCCGTCATGGCTCGCGAATGGCGTGATCTGTTCATCGTCGACGGCGGCGTCTCCGACTCCCAGGCGGCTGAGCCGGACTCACAGGAGAAGCGCGTCGGGCGCTTCAGGCGCCTGCGCGAAAGCATGCGAAAGACCCGCCAGGCGCTCCAGTCAGAGATCCAGGCGACGCTGTTCGAGGAGCTCAACGAGGACACCTGGGAGCGACTCGAGGAAGCGCTGATCTACGCCGACGTGGGCGCCCAGACGACCGCTCAGGTCGTCGCGCAGCTCGAGCGCGAGGCGGGCGAGAACAAGCTCAGCGGCGGCCAGGAGCTGTCGGACCGGCTGGTCGAGTTGCTGACCGAGATCGCGCAGACCGGCAACGACAAGATCGACCTGCGCGCGACGCCGACAGTGATCCTGGTCGCCGGGGTCAACGGGACCGGCAAGACGACGACCGTCGGCAAACTCGCCTGGCACCTCAGCAAGGAGCTCGACCGCAACGTCGTGCTCGCGGCTGGAGACACGTTTCGCGCCGCCGGTGTCGAGCAGCTCGAGGCGTGGGCGCAGCGCGCCGGCGTGGCGTTCGTCAAGGGTGGCGCAAACGCTGATCCCGGCTCGGTCGCGTTCGACGCCGTCGGCGCCGCAGTGCGCGACGGCGCCGACGTACTGATCGTCGACACCGCCGGGCGTCTTCACACGCAGGACGACCTGATGGCCGAGCTCACCAAGGTCCGCCGCGTGATCACCAAGCAGATCCCGGAGGCGCCGCACGAGACGCTGTTGACGGTCGACGCGACGACCGGCCAGAACGGGCTGCGCCAGGCGCGCCTGTTCGCGGACGCGATCGATGTCACCGGCCTCGCGCTGACGAAGCTCGACGGGACCGCCAAAGGCGGGATCGCGCTCGCGATCGCCCACGAGCTCGGGATCCCGGTGAAGCTGATCGGGGTCGGCGAACAGCTTGAGGATCTGCGCCCGTTCGACGCCGGCGAGTTCGCGCGCGCGCTGGTCTCCTAGCAGTAGCGGCCCGGCGAATTTGCCCTGCAAACAGTGTTGGACGCCGGTAGCGAGGCGATAAGCTCGGTCCGTCATGGATTGGATCTTTTGGGTGATCGTGGCTTGCGGGTTCGGCGTTGGCGAGATGCTTACAGCGGGCACGTTCTTCCTGGCACCATTCGCGATCGCGGCCGCGCTGGCGGCGGCAGCGGACGCGGCGATCGGCGACACCGCCTCGTGGATCGTGTTCTTCGCCGTCGCGCTGCTGACCTTCGTGGTCGTGCGCCCGATCGTCCGCTCGCATATGAAGATGCCGCCACAGATCCGGACCGGCGCGGCGGCCCTGGTCGGCAAGCAGGCGGTGGTGCTCGAGCGGATCGCCAACCGCGAGGGCGTCGGATGCGTGCGGATCGACGGCGAGGTCTGGACGGCGCGCTCGCTGTTTGACGATCGCGTGATCGAACAGGGGACCGTGGTCGACGTAGTCGAAATCAAGGGCGCCACGGCGCTAGTGAGCGAATAGGAGCGGGCCATGGTCGGACTCATCGTCGGTGCTGTCGTGCTGATCTTCCTGGTGATCCTGTTCGCCCGCACGGTGCGGGTCGTTCCACAGGCCAGGGCCGGAATCGTGGAACGGTTCGGCCGCTACCAGCGGACGCTGAATCCCGGGCTGACGGTGCTGATGCCGTTCGTCGACTCGCTCAAGCCGCTGATCGATCTGCGCGAGCAGGTCGTCTCGTTTCCTCCCCAGCCGGTGATCACGGAGGACAACCTGGTGGTCGGGATCGACACGGTCCTGTACTTCACCGTCAACGACGCGAAGTCCGTCACCTATGAGGTCGCCAACCCGCTGCAGGCGATCGAGCAGATCACCGTCACCACGCTGCGCAACGTGATCGGCTCGCTGACCCTCGAGCAGGCGCTGACCAGCCGTGACCACATCAACGCGCAGCTGCGCACAGTGCTCGACGAAGCGACCAACAAGTGGGGGATCCGCGTCAACCGGGTCGAGATCAAGTCGATCGATCCACCGGGCTCGATCCAGGAGGCGATGGAGAAGCAGATGCGTGCCGAGCGCGACCGCCGTGCCGCGATCCTTACCGCCGAGGGGGTCAAGCAATCCCAGATCCTGACCGCCGAGGGCCAGAAGCAGGCCGCGGTGCTGACCGCCGAGGGCGCGAAGCAGGCCGCGATCCTGCGCGCCGAAGGCGACGCCAAGGCAATCGCGACCGTGTTCGACGCGATCCACGCCGGCGACCCCGACCCGAAGCTGCTCAGCTACCAATACCTGCAGATGCTGCCCGAGCTGGCCAAGGGCGACGCCAACAAGGTGTTCGTGATCCCGTCCGAGTTCGCCGAGGCGTTCGGCGGCCTCAGCAAGGCGTTCACCAGCATCGCCGAGAACGCGGCCGGCGACGCCGCCGCGGCGAAGCCGACCAACGAGCTCGGCCCGGGCGTCAACTCGGGCGCCGGCGAGCTCGGCGCGGGCGGCGGCTCAGACGACGGCGAGCAGCACTAGCCTCGTACTAGAGCCATCCGATGTTCGATTCGCTAGCCGACAAGCTCCAGGCGACGCTCTCCGAGGTCCGCGGCCGCGGGACCCTGACCGAGGACGACATCAACGCCTCGATGCGCGAGATCCGACTCGCGCTGCTCGAAGCCGACGTCAACTTCAAGGTCGTCAAGAGCTTCACCAACGCCGTCAAGGAGCGGGCGCTCGGCTCTGACATCATCGGCCAGCTCAACCCCGGCCAACAGGTCGTGAAGATCGTCTCCGAGGAGCTGACCGAGCTGATGGGCGGCGCAGCTCGCGACCTGTCGTTCTCGCCGCGGCCGCCGACCGTCGTCCTGATCGCCGGGCTGCAGGGCTCAGGCAAGACGACCGCGACCGGCAAGCTTGCGCGCTACCTGCGTGAGCAGCACGGCTCATCGGTCGCGGTCGCGGCGTGCGACGTATATCGACCGGCGGCCGTCGATCAGCTCGTCAAGGTCGGCCACCAGGCCGGTGCAGCGGTCTATGAGCAGGGCACCGACGCAAACCCGGTCGAGATCGCGAAATGGGCGCTCGACCGCGCCAAGACAGAGGGCAAGGACGTCCTGATCGTCGACACCAGCGGCCGTCTGCACATCGACACCGAGCTGATGGCCGAGCTGGCCGAGATCAAGCGGGCCGTCACGCCGCACGACATCTTGCTGGTCGTCGACGCCATGACCGGCCAGGACGCGGTCAATGTCGCCGAGCAGTTCGCCGATGTCGTCGACTTCGACGGGGTCGTGATGACGAAGCTCGACGGCGACGCCCGCGGTGGTGCCGCGCTGTCGATCAAGGCGGTCACCGGCAAGCCGATCATGTTTGCCTCGACCGGCGAGAAGCTCGACCAGTTCGAGCGCTTTCACCCGGACCGGATGGCCCAGCGGATTCTCGGGATGGGCGACGTGATGACCCTGATCGAGAAGGCGCAGGACAACTACGATGAGCAGCAGACCGCCGAGCTCGAACGCAAGCTCCGAAAGCAGGAGTTCGGGCTCGACGACTTCCTCGACCAGATGCGCCAGGTCCGCAGGCTCGGGCCGCTGCAGTCGCTGTTGGGGATGATCCCAGGGATCGGCGCCGAGCTTCGCAACGCCAAGATCGACGAGCGCGAGTTCGATCGCCTGCAGGCGATTATCCTCTCGATGACGCCAGAGGAGCGCCGTCGCCCGGAGCTGATCAAGGGCTCGCGACGGCTGCGGATCGCGCGCGGATCGGGGACCAACGTGCAGGCGGTCAAGGCGCTGATCAAGCAGTTCGAGCAGACGCGAAAGATCATGCGCCAGGTCGCGCAGGGCAAGATGCCGGACCTCGGGGCCCTGATGCGCCAGGGCGGACGCTGAGCTCGCCGCACGCACTACTTCCGCGCGCACGCTAACCTCGCCTCTCGCAAATGGCAGTCAGACTTCGACTAACACGAATCGGTGGGCGCAAGAACCCGATCTGGCGGGTGGTGGTCGCCGACCAGCGCTCCAAGCGCGACGGGCGGGTGATCGAGACCGTCGGGCACTACAACGCCCAGACCGATCCCTCGACGATCGTGCTCGATGAGGAGCGCATCCGTGACTGGCTCTCGCGGGGGGCGCAGCCCTCTGAGACGGTCCGCAAACTCCTGCGCACGCAGGGAATCAGCTAGGAAAGGACCACGGTGAAGGAGCTGCTCGAGTACCTGGCGAGTGGGCTCGTGAGCGATCCGGACGCCGTGGAAGTGACCGAGGTGCACGAGGAGGACGGCTCGCTCGTGCTCGAGCTCGCGGTCGCGCCCGACGACTACGGCAGCGTCATCGGTCGCGGCGGACGCACGGCGAGCGCGCTGCGCGCCGTGATCAAGGCCGCGGCCGTGAAGGAGCACCGCCGCGTGTTCGTCGACATCGTCGACACTTGACCGAGCCTGCGGGTTGGGTGCGCGCCGGGACCGTCGGACGTCCCCATGGGCTCGACGGCAGTTTCCACGTCGCCGACTGCGTTCCGGAGCTGCTCCAGCTCGGAGCCGGCGTCACGGTTGCCGGACGCGAGCGACGGATCGCTCGACGCGCGGGGACCGACGCGCGCTTGATCGTGCGGTTTGACGGCTGCGATGACCGCCAAGCGGCGCAGGTGCTGCGGGGTGCCGAGATCCTCGTAGCGCGTTCGCAAGCTCCTGAGCTCGAGGCCGACGAGTGGTGGGCGAATGACCTCGAAGGGTGCCGCGTGCAAGACGGAAGCACTGACGTGGGCGTCGTGCAGAGGCTGATCGGGCTGCCGTCGTGCGAGGTTCTGGAGGTTGCCCGCGCGGGCGGCGGCGAGGCGCTGCTTGTGCCGCTCGTCAAGGACGCCGTTCGCGCGGTCGACGTTCGCAGGCGTCTGATCGACGTCGACCTGCGGTTCCTGGGTGAGCAGTGATGCAGATCGACGTGTTCACGCTGTTTCCGGGCGCGTTTGAATGGTTCTGCTCGCAGCGACACGTCGCTAACGCCCTCGCACTCGGCCACGAGCTCGGGTTCGTCAATTACCGCGACCACACGCCATTGAGCGCCGGTCAGGTCGACGACACGCCGTTTGGCGGCGGCGCCGGCATGGTCCTGAGGGTCGACGTCGTCGAGGCGGCGCTCCGTGCCCGTTACGACCAGGACCCGGTGGCGCTGCGCTCGCTCCGTCAGGTGATCGCGCTTGACCCGAGCGGCCGCCTGCTCGACGACGCACTGGTCGACGAGCTTGCCGCCCAGCCCGCGCTGACCCTGCTCTGCGGGCGCTACGAGGGTTTCGACGAGCGGGTGCTCGAGCATTTCTGCTCGGCTCGGATCTCGATCGGCCGCTATGTGCTTGCCGGCGGCGAGCTGCCGGCGATGGTGTTGTGCGACGCCGTGTTGCGCAAGCTGCCCGGGGCACTGGGACACGAGCACTCTGCGCTCGAGGAATCGTTCAGCGCCGCGCTCGACGGCGGCCCCGAGTACCCCCACTACACGCGACCGGCCGAGCACCGCGGCTGGCGGGTGCCGGATGTGCTGCTGTCCGGCCATCACGCCGAGATCGCCAACTGGCGCCTGGAGCAGAGCCGCAGGCGCGCGGGCGCACCCGAGTAGTCCCTGTTAGCGTCCCGCAAGTCCAGAGTGGCCTGACGTCAAGGCGTCAGACGTCCGCTACCATAATCGGCCGCATGGGCCCCAACGCGCTGAGCGCGGAGCCCGGGTCCGAGTTTTGTCGCGCAGAACCGCTCGCCATGCGCAACTGGTGGGCGACGCGATCACTTATGAGCACAGCCATCGACAGCCTGGAGCGCACGCAGCTCCGCCGGGTACCGGCGTTCGACGCCGGTGACCGCCTGCGAGTCCACTTTCAGGTGATCGAGGGCACCCGCCGCCGCACCCAGGTGTTCGAGGGCGTCGTCATCAAGCGCCAGGGGCACGGCGTACGCGAGACGTTCACGGTCCGTAAGCAGTCGTTCGGCGTCGGCGTCGAGCGTACGTTCCCGCTGCACTCACCGAAAATCGAGCGGATCGAGGTTGCCGCTCGCGGCGACGTGCGGCGCGCCAAGCTCTACTACCTGCGCGGCCGGATCGGCAAGCGGGCCCGGGTCCGCGAGCGCCGCTCGGTCGGGCCGGAGGTGGCCGTCGAGCGCGAGCTGCTGTACGGACCCGAGGCAGAGGCGAGCGACGAGGAGATCGCACGCGCGGCGCAGGCCGGCGAGATCACCGATGCGTCCGGCGCCGAGCCGGCCGAGCCGGTCGCCGTTGAGGATGCGCCGCCCGCCGAGCCGGAGGCCGCGGCAGCCGAGCAGCCCCCGCCCGCCGAGGCTGAAGCCGAGGCGCCGGTCGACGAGGACCAGCCCGCCGCACAGGCGGAGGCCGAGGGGCAGGAAGCCGAGTCCGCGGAAGCCGAGCCTGCGGCCGGCGACGACCAGGTGTGACGCAGACCAAGAAGCCGTTCTACCGATCAGCGCTCGAGCTGGTCGCGATCGTGGCGGTGGCCCTCGGGCTAGCGCTCGGTATCCAGGCGTTCCTGATCAAGCCGTACGAGATCCCGAGCGGCTCGATGGAGCCGACGCTCCAGATCGGCCAGCGGGTGCTGGTCGACCGGATCGGGACGCACTTCTCTTCGCCGAAGATCGGGGACATCCTCGTCTTTCACCCGCCTGCGGTCGAGACGTGCGCGAACCCCAACGAGGGTGAGAACAGCGACGGCCAGCAGTTTGGCCGCGCCTGTGATGTGGCGCGCACGAAGCCGTCGTCTGTCACCTACATCAAGCGGGTCGTCGGCCTCCCAGGCGACACGATCTACATCCGCAACGGCCACGTGTACCGAAATGGGGTGCGCGAGCCCGACTCGTTCACTGAGCCATGCGACGGCGCCAGCGAGTGCAACTTCCGGACGCCGATCACGGTCCCGGCCGGCGACTACTACATGATGGGCGACAACCGTCCCGACTCTCTGGACAGCCGCTTCTGGGGGCCGATCCCGAAGGCGTGGATCATCGGCAAGGCGTTCTTCACCTACTGGCCTCCCGATCGGATCGGCCTCCTCTAGGACCGCGATGCGGAGCACGCACAAGTCGGCCGTCAAGTCGGTGGTTGAGCTCGTGGTGACGGTCGCCGTGGCGATCGGGCTCGCGCTCCTGATTCAGGCGTTCATCGTCAAGCCGTATCGGATCCCGAGTCCGTCGATGGTCCCGACGTTGATTCCCGGCCAGCGGATCCTCACCAACCGGCTGATCAACCACCCGAGCATCGGCGACGTGGTCGTCTTCCACCCTCCGCACGGCGCGGACAACGAGGACAACCCGGTCTGCGGTAACCCGAACCAGGGAACCAACCACCCGCAGGCGTGTGATGAGCCGACCAGCACGGAGTCCAGCCAGACATTCGTCAAGCGCGTGGTCGCGGGCCCGGGCGACACGATGTACATCCGCGACGGCCACGTGTACCTCAACGGCGTGCGGGAGAAGGACTCCTACACGTTGCCGTGCGGTGACGGTTCTGAATGCAATTTCCCGAAACCGATCACGATTCCGCCCGGCGATTACTTCATGATGGGCGACAACCGTGGCGAATCAGACGACAGCCGCTTTTGGGGACCAGTCCCCGACAAATGGATCATCGGAGTCGCGTTCTTCACCTACTGGCCGCCCGACCGGATCGGCACGCTCTGATCGCGGGCAGGGGCGTCGCGGCGCCAAGCCACGGCGGGCGCGGCCCGGCCGGCGCCTGCTGAACTTCGACCGCGGGCTCGGCGCGCGGTTCATCGCCGGAGCCGACGAGGCGGGCCGCGGCTCGCTTGCGGGCCCGCTCGTGGCGGCCGCGGTGCTGCTCGACATGGAGCGGATCGG
>JBKQJQ010000342.1:0-5932 GCA_052147875.1 Solirubrobacteraceae bacterium
GCGAGTGATGCTCGCGATGGCATTCGCATGCCGGCCGAAACTGATCATCCTCGATGAGCCGACCACCGGTCTCGATGTGACCACCCAGCGCCACGTACTCGATTCAATCCGCGGCCTCTGTTCGATCTACCACGTCGGCGCGGTGTACGTCTCGCACGATCTGGCAGTCGTCGCCGACATCGCCGACACAATCGGGGTCATGTACGCCGGCCGGCTGGTCGAGCTCGGCCCGGCCTCGCGCGCGTTCCGAGCCCCCCGCCATCCCTATACACGGGGGCTGTTGCGGGCGATCCCCGACCCGGCCCGCGCGCACGTGCTCGAGGGGATGGAGGGGCAGCCACCACGACCGGGTGCACGACCGAACGGCTGCTTCTTCGCCGCCCGCTGCGAGTTCGTGGTCGCCGATTGCCAAGCCGAGTTCCCGGCCAGACACGAGATCGACGGACCGGCGCACTGGGCAAGGTGCGTGCGCGCAGAGGAAGTGAGCCGGCTTCCCCCGCTGGGAGAATTGCCGCTGCGCGAGCACTCGCCGTTGATCGAAGCCGATCAGCCGCTGCTGACTATCGAGCAGCTGAGCGCCACCTACGCGGACAAGGCGGTCCTGCATGACGTGTCGCTGGCCGTTCATCCGCAGCGCTGCCTCGCGGTGGTCGGCGAGTCGGGCGCGGGCAAGACGACGTTGGCACGCTGCATCGTCGGCCTCCACACCCGCTGGACCGGATCGATCGAGTTCGACGGCAACTCGCTCGCGCACGACCGCCGCAAGCGCCACCGGGAAGCGATCCGGTCACTGCAATACGTGTTCCAGAACCCCTACACGTCGCTGAACCCACGCAAGACCGTCGGCAAGCTCGTCGAACAACCACTGCGAGAACTCTCCCGGCTACCCGGGTCCGAGCGCGAACGCCGCGTGATCGCCGCGCTCACCGACGCCGCGCTCAGCGAGGAATACATGACTCGGTACCCTGACCAGCTCTCCGGCGGCGAACGACAACGCGTCGCGATCGCTCGCGCCCTGGTCGTCGAACCAAAGCTGCTCGTCTGCGACGAGGTCACCTCGGCACTCGACGTGTCCGTCCAAGCAGCGATCGTCGAGCTTCTGCACCGGCTCAAACTCGAACGCGGACTCACGCTGATCCTGATCACCCATAACCTCGCCCTCGTCCGAAGCCTCGCCGACGACGTCGTCATCCTCCGCGACGGCATCGTCGTCGAACAGGGCCAAGAAGTGCTCGACAGCCCCAAATCCGAATACGCGCTACAGCTCCTCTCCGACGTACCCAGCCTCTCGCTCGTCTAGTGGACCCAACGCCCATACCGCCCGCTGAAGCGGCTGGGCGGCCGTCGAAACTGATGACTGCAGGAGCGTGATCCGATGACCGAACTCATGGCGCTGACGGACGAGCAGCTGGAAATCCGAGCACTCTGCCGAGACTTCGCGGCGCGCGAGATCCGCCCAGTTTCACTGGCGGTCGACGAAGCCGACGTCGAGGTCCCGTGGGAGCTGTGGCACAAGGCCGCCAAGCTGGGGCTGACGTCGTTCATGCTGCCGGAGGAGTACGGCGGCGCCGGGATGACCGATTGCCTGACCTCGTGCATCGTCCAGGAGGAGCTGTCGCACGGCTGCGCCGGGATCGGCAACCTGATCACGTCCAACGGCTTCTTCGCCGAGCCGGTCCTGGCGCTAGGCGACGACCGGCAGAAGCGCCGCTGGCTGGCGCCGCTGGCCGGCGACGATCCGCCGCTGACCGCGCTTGCGATCACCGAGCCCGACAGCGGCTCCGATGCCGCCTCGATCCGCACCCAGGCGCGCCGCGTCGACGGCGGCTACGTCCTCTCCGGCCAGAAGGCGTGGATCTCGAACGGCGGCGTGTCGGCCTATTACGTGATCTTCGCGACCGTCGAACCGGGCAGTGGCTACAAGGGGATCACCGCGTTCGTCGTCGAGGCCGACGACGACGGACTGCGGTGCGGGCCAACGATCCGCAAGCTCGGCCAGCGCGCGATCCCGAACACTGAGGTGTTCCTCGACGACGTGTTCGTCGCCGGCGACCGGCGGCTGGGCGACGAGGGACAGGGATTCGTCGGCCTGATGCAGACGTTCGACCGTTCGCGCGTGACGCTGGCGGCGTCGGCGACCGGGCTCGCGCGGGCAGCGCTCGAGTACGCGGTCGACTACGCCAAGGAGCGCCGCCAGTTCGGCAAGCCGATCGCCGAGCATCAGGCGGTGGGCTTCCGGCTCGCGGACATGGCGGTGCGGGTTGATGCCTCGCGTCTCCTGACATGGCGCGCCGCGCGCATGCTCGACGACGGACGCCGCGCGACGACCGAGGCTGCGATGGCCAAGCTGCATGCGTCGGAGACCGCGATGTGGTGCACCTGGGCGGCCGTGCAGACGCTTGGCGGCTGGGGTTACTCGCGCGAGTACCCGGTCCAGAAGTGGATGCGCGACGCCAAGCTGGAGGAAATCGAGGAGGGAACCTCGGACATCCAGCGGCTCGTGATCGCGCGCGGTCTCGTGCGCTGATCGGCCGACGGGCCCTTTTTAGCCCTCGACGGCTTCCTCGGTCACGTCACGCGCTACGAGAGCGGCGTACAACCCCCCGCGCTCGAGCAGCTCCTCGTGGCTGCCGCGCTCGACGATCCGTCCCTTGTCGAGGACGATGATCTGATCCGCGTCGCGCACGGTCGACAGGCGGTGTGCGATCGTGATCGTCGTACGGCCCTCTGAGAGCCGCTCCAGCTCACCCTGAATCGCGTACTCGGTCTGTGTGTCGAGCGAGCTCGTCGCCTCGTCGAGGACCAGCACCGGCGGATTGCGCAGCACGGTCCGGGCGATCGCCATCCGCTGCTTCTCGCCGCCGGAGAAGCGGTAGCCGCGCTCGCCGACGATCGTGTCGTAGCCATCGGGCAGCGATGCGATCAGGTCGTGGATGTGTGCGGTGCGTGCCGCCTCCTCGATCTCCTCGTCGGTCGCGTCCGGCCGGGCGAAGCGCAGGTTCTCGCGCACGCTGGCGTGGAAAAGGTACGTCTCCTGTGAGACGACCCCGACGGTCGCGGCGAGCGACGCGAGCGACGCGTCGCGGACGTCGACGCCGTCGATCGTGACCCGACCACGCTGGGGCTCGTACAGCCGCGCGACGAGGTAACCGAGCGTCGTCTTGCCGGCACCGGTCTCGCCGACGATCGCCGTCCGCGTCCCGGCCGGAACGTCGAGGTCGATGTCCTCGAGCGTCCACGGGTCATCGTCGTTCTTCATGTAACGGAACGCGACCCCCTCGAAGCGGACCTCTCCAAGCAGCTCACTGGGCCGCAGCTCGACCGGGTGCTCGGCCTCCTCGATGTCGATCGGGAGGTCCATGTACTCGAAGATCCGGTCAAACAGCGCCAGCGAGGCCTCGGTATCGGCGCCGACGCCCAGCAGCGACTGGATCGGGAACAGCAACCGGGTCGACAGGGTCGCGAATGCGACCGCGGTACCGAGCGTGATCGCGTGGCCGGCGAAGTTCATGCCGGCGAGCCAGTAGATGATCGCGGGCTGGATCGCGAACGTCATCTGGATCGTCGACATCACCCAGCGGCCCGCCATCCGCGAGCGGACCTCGAGGTCGGCGATCCCCTTCGACTCGGTAGTGAAGCGTCCGGCGAGATCGGAGCCGCGGCCCATCGTCTTGCCGAGCATGATCCCCGACACCGACAGCGACTCGGCGACGAGCGCGCTGAGGTCGGCCAGGCGCCGCTGCTGCTCCATGGTGATCTTTCGGCGAACCTTCCCGACCCGCCGCGTCAGCCATACGAACAGCGGCACGAAGATCAGCGAGATCACCGCAAGTTGCCAGTCGAGCAGGCACATCGCGATGATCGACGCGAGCACCGTGGTCGCGTTCTGGGCGATCGTCGTCGCGGTCGTGGTCACGACGCTGTCCAGCCCGCCGATGTCGTTGGCGATCCGCGACTGCACCTCGCCGGTCCGCGTACGTGTGAAGAACGCCAGCGACATCCGCTGCAGGCGGCGGTAGACGGCGGCGCGGAGGTCGTGCATGACCCGCTGCCCGACGACGTTCGAGCTGTACGTCTGCCAGACGCTGAACGCGCTCGTGGCGATCGCGATCGCGATCATCGCCAGAACCAGCTTCGTGAGCAGGACTGTGTTGTGCTTCGCGATCCCCTCGTCGAGCACATCGCGCAGTAGGAACGGCTGCAGCATCGCAAGGCCGGCCGAGAACACGATCATCGCCAGCACGAGCCCGAGCCGGACGCGGTAGGGACGGAACAGGCGCAGGATCCGCCGGCCGTCGCGCTCGCGCGACGGGTCCATCAGCGGCGGCGGCTTGCGGTCGGGATTGCCGCGGCGGAAGGCTCGCATCCCGCCAGGGGCACTGGCGCCGTGCGAGGCGGCGAATCCGGGTCCGAACTCACGGTTACCAGAGCTCATGTCGGCTCTCATGATTGCGCACGGGGTGACCCGCATTCGCCGGTACATTTCGGTGAGGGTCGAAATGTAGTGACGCTAAGCTCGATGGCATGACGGGTGACGCCGATATCGCCAAGGTCGGAGCGCTGGTCGCCGATCCGGCGCGGGCGCGGATCCTGCTCGCCCTCGGCGACGGCCGGGCGCTGCCCGCGAGCGTCCTCGCCGACGAGGCCGGGGTCGCCCGCTCGACCGCCAGCGCCCACCTCGGCAAGCTCGTCGACGGCAACCTGCTGACCGTCGAGCCCCACGGCCGGCACCGCTACTTCGCGCTCGCCGGCGAGGACGTCGCCGAGCTGATCGAGTCGCTCGCCAAGGTCGCACCGCCCGCACCTGTTCGCTCCCTGCGGGACGGCAGTCGGGCGCACGCGGTGCGTCATGCGCGCACCTGCTACGACCACCTGGCGGGCGTGCTGGGGACGCAGCTGATGGCCTCGATGCTCGACCGCGGGTTGCTGACCGGCGGCGACGGCGTGTTCGATCGCGCAACCGCACGCGGCGACCGTCCGTCGGCTCCCGGCTCGGACTACGACTACCGGCTCACCAGCCGTGGCGAGGATGAGCTGGAGCGGTTCGGGATCGATTTCGCAGAGCTGCGCTCGCGCCCGCGCCCGCTAATCCGCTACTGCGTCGATTGGAGTGAGCAGCGTCACCACCTCGCCGGATCGCTCGGTGCCGCGCTGGCGCAGCGGATGTTCGAGCTGCGGTGGGTCAGCCGCGCGCGGCGGGGCCGGGCGCTGACCGTCAGCGAACAGGGCGCGCGGGGCCTGCGGGAGACGTTCGGGCTCGAGCTCACCTAACCTGCGCGCGGTGATCGCAGGACCCGCGTTGCTGCTGGCGGCAGCCGGCGTCGGCTTGGGCCACGCGGTACTGCCCGACCATTGGGTGCCGATGGCGACCGTCGGCCGCACGCAGCGCTACTCGCTCGGCAAGGTCGCACGCCTGTCGGGCGCCGCTGGCGCAGCTCACGTGTTGGTGTCGCTGGTGCTGGGCGCGCTCATCATTGCGATCGGGCTCCAGTTCCGCTCGACCGTCGAGAGCGCCCAAAACGGGATCGTTGGCGGCCTGCTGATCTTGACCGGGGTCGGGTTTGCGGCGACCGAACTGCTGGGTCACGGCCACACGCATGCGGGACAAGGCCACGACCACGATCACGGCGAGGGGCGCCATCAGCACCACGGCCAGGACCAGGTCGAGCGGCGCTCCGCGCTGGCCGTCATGGTCCCGTTCGGCGCCGCGGCGTCTCCCGATCTGACGATCCTGCCGGTGTTCCTCGCGGCGACCACGGCAGGCGTCGGGGTGGCGATCGGCTCGCTCGTCGTGTTCGGTGGGGTCACGATCCTCACGATCGTCGGGCTGACGCTGCTGGCGACCGCCGGCGGCTACCAGATCGGCGCTGAGTGGCTGGACCGCTGGGGCAACCTGTTCACGGCCGCGGTGCTGGTCGTGATCGGGGCGCTC
>JBKQJQ010000343.1:0-5008 GCA_052147875.1 Solirubrobacteraceae bacterium
GCGCGGCGCCTGATCAGCGACAGCCCGCGGGTGGTCCGGCACGGCGACCGCGACGCGCCAACTGAATTCGCAACCTGACGCGTCAGTGCCGAGCGATTTCGGCGACTGCGTCCAGCAGGCGGTCGACGTCGTCCGAGTCGTTGTAGAGGACGATGCTGGCGCGGATGGCCCCGCCGCTGTCGCCCAGTCCGAAGCGGTGCATGAGCTCGTAGGCGTAGTTGTCCCCTGCCCAGACGGCGATCTTGTCTTCGGCCAGCGCTCGGGCGACGTCGCTCGGCTGTTGACCGGCGAGCACGAACGAGATCGTCGAGGTCCGCCGCCGTGGCGAGCCGAGCACACGGACTCCCTGGATCTCCGACAGCCCGTCCAGCGCCCGCCCGAGAAGCCCGGTCAGGTGTGCCTCAACCGCCACGAGCCCGGCAAGCACCCGCTCGCGACGATCGCCAACGGTGGCTGTCAGGCCGCCGATCCAGTCGATCGCGGCGGTGACCCCGGCGAGCAGCTCAAACGGCGGTGTGCCCCGCTCGAAACGATCTGGCACATCGTCCGGTGCGGGTGCGAGTTTCGCGGGCTTTAACTGCTCTAGCAGCGCCGGATCGGCGACCAGCGCGCCGGTGTGGGGCCCGAACAGCTTGTAGCTCGAAAAGACGTAGAAGTCGGCACCGAGTGCGGCAGCGTCAACCGGCCCGTGGGAGGTCGCGTGAACCCCGTCCACATACGTCAGCGCGCCGGCGGCATGAGCACGGTCGCTGATCGCGCGCACATCCGGCTTGGTCCCGATCGCGTTGGATGCGGCGGTCACGGCCACCAGCCGTGTGCGGTCGCTGATCAGCGGGTCGAACGTCTCGGCCGGGAGCTCGCCGGTCTCGGGGTCGAACTCGGCCCAGCGGACCGTCGCGCCCCGGCGCTCGGCGGCCAGAACCCACGGCCGAATGTTGGCGTCGTGGTCAAGCGAGGTGACGATCACCTCGTCGCCCTGCTCCCAGCCGGCCGCGAGAGCATCGGCCAGATGAAACGTGAGCGTGGTCATGTTCGGCCCCAGCACGACGCCATCCGGGTTGCCGCCGACCAGATCGGCGATCGCGTCACGCGCGGCCGCCTGCGTCTGGGTGCTGCGCTCGCTGGCCGCGAACTCGCCGTGAGTGTTGGCCATCGAGAAGCGCAGCGCGTCCGTCACCGCATCGATCACCACCGCCGGAACCAGCGTCCCCGCCGCGCCGTCGAGCATCACGGCGCCCTCGAGCAGCCCCGGAAACTCGGCCCTGATGTCCCCGGTCGAGCGCGACAGCGCCGGCCTACGCCGATCTACCTGAACGTTGCCCGCTTCGTGCACGGAACCACCGTATAGCGACGGGCGACCCGGCGGCAGAACAAAGCCGTGCGCGTGCGGCGTTAGGACACGACGCGGTCGCGTAACCCGGCCAGGTCGAACTGCCAGTCGTTACAGCGCATCATGGTTCCCGGCGGGTACTCGAAATCAATTGCACCCAGCAGCACGAACCCGACCTTGCGGCAAACCGCGTTCGAAGCATGGTTGTGGACGCCTGGGAAGGCATGCACGTAGCTTCGGTCCGGCTCCGCAGCGGCGTGCTGGAGCGCCGCGCCGGCGGCTCGGCCGGCGATCCCTCGCCCGTGAAAGGCCGGCAATACCGACCAGCCAATCTCGAACACACGATGGTCGTGCCAGGTGCGTTCCCAATATCCAACCCAGCCCACTGCCTCGCCGGTCCGCTCAAGGATCGCGGTGAACTGGTGCGAGTCAGGCTGCTCGTAACGTCTCTGCCGGTCGGCGATCTTCTCGAGTGACTCCGGGCCGCCGAGGTGCCTCATCATCGACGGGTCCCCCAGCAGCAGCTCAAGCAGGGGCAGGCCATCGGTGCCCCACGGCTGAATGCGAACGTCGAATCCCGTCGGCACGGTCTGACGCTACCCGGAAGGCGCGTTCGGTCAGCGACTGTGCGGTCGCGAAGGCTGGACGCGAGGGAGCTTGCCGCTCCCGGGCGCCCGCAGGCCGTCGAGGATGATCTCAACCAGCCGCGGCCAGCGGCCGGTCGTCGGTCCCACGCTGGCATGAATGATCTGCCCGAGGCCACAGGCGATCATCGGGATGTCCTCCCAAGAGAGGTCGCGCCGCAGCTCGCCTGTGCGCTGGGCTCGCTTCACCAGCTGGTCGCAGAGATCCGGCAGACCGGCGGCACGCGCGGCGGTGTCCATGACCTCCGGGCGCGACCCCATCACCTCGCACAGCGCGCGGTCGTCGAACTGGATCTGGGCACAGAAGTGGATGAAGTCGGAGATCCCTGCCCACGCATCCTCCTGCTCGAGGGCTTCACAGGCTTTCTGGGCGAGCCTCTCGAAACGCTCCGCGACCAGCGCCGCGATCAGGTCGTCCTTGGTCGCGAAGTGCCGGTAGACGGTTCCGACGCCGACGTTCGCGCTCTTTGCGACGTCAGGGATCTGAACGTCCAAGCCGCGGTCGGCGAACAGTTTCTTAGCTGCCGCGATGACGGCTTCGCGGTTGCGGCGGGCGTCGGCACGCAACGTCCGCGCGACGCCGGTCGGCGCCTGGCTCAGCGGAAGACGTGCGTCGGCAATCGTGTTCATCGGCGCTCGTCGCGGATCCGCGAAATATCTCGATGCAGGGTGATTGATCTCATTTTGCAAACGGAATCGTGATTCCGTATAGTGCCAAGCGAAACCGGAACTCCGGTTCCATATACAGCATACCGCGCTTGTCCCCATTTGTGCCTCCCATCCGTCGTCATCGAGGCACCCGGAGAAACCAGACAGAGAGGAGCCAGGAGATGACCACCAATCAGCAGCAGTATCTCGACCATCGGTGGACCGCGCTGATCCTGCTCTGCGTGGCGCAGTTCGTGGTTGTCCTCGACGCGTCGATCGTCAACGTCGCCCTGCCGAGCATCGGCCGGGGCCTTCACTTCTCGGATCAGAACCTGCCCTGGGTCGTCAACGCGTACGTGATCGCGTTCGGAGGCTTCCTGCTGCTCGGTGGGCGCGCCGCGGACCTGCTCGGTAGGCGTCGCGTGTTCATGGCGGGGCTGATCGTCGTCGCCGTCGCTTCGCTGGCCGCCGGATTCGCCGCCACCCAGGGCCAGCTGATCGCTGCCCGCGCGGCACAGGGCTTGGGCGCTGCGATCATCTCGCCCTCCGCGCTGTCGATCGTCACGACGTTGTTCAGCGATGGGGCGGAGCGCAACAAGGCGCTCGGCGCATGGGGCGCCGTCGCCGGCTCCGCGGGTGCAGCCGGTGTGCTGCTCGGAGGAGTGCTCACCTCCTGGCTGGGATGGGAATGGGTGCTGTGGGTGAACGTGCCGGTGTCGCTGGTTGCGCTCGCGCTGACCCCCGGCCTGATTCCCGAGAGTCGCTCGCAGTCGACCACGCGGGGATTCGACGCCGCCGGCGCCGTCAGCGTCACGTCGGGCCTGTCGGTCCTGGCGTACGCGCTGCTCGATGCGAGCAGCGCCGGATGGGGCTCGGTCAGGACGATCAGCCTGCTGGCGGTGGCGGCGGCTCTGCTGGGGGCGTTCGTCGTGATCGAGCGGCGCTCCGAGTCCCCGCTGGTCCCGTTCCGGATCTTCCGGATCAGAACGCTGACGGGCGCCAACGTCGTCGGGCTCCTGCTCGGGGCGTCGCTGTTCTCGATGTTCTTCTTCATCTCCCTGTACATGCAGCAGGTGCTTGGCTACAGCCCGATCCACGCCGGCCTCTCATACCTGCCGCTGGCGTTGACGATCGTCATCGCCGCCGGCCTCGGTGGCGAACTGGTCACCCGCTTCGGCTTCAAGCCGATACTCGCGACTGGAATGGGGTTCGTGGCGCTCGGCTTGCTGTGGTTCAGCCGGGTGCCGGTCGACGGCGGCTTCTTGAGCGACATCCTCGGACCGTCGCTGCTGGCGGCCATCGGGCTGGGATTCGGCTTCGTGACGTCAACGATCGCGGCTGTGTCCGGCGTCAAGGCGCACGAGCAGGGCCTGGCGAGCGGGCTGATCAACACCTCGCAGCAGATCGGGGGGGCGCTGGGACTGGCGGTGCTGTCGACGATCGCGACCACGCAGACCAATCACCTGCTGGCAAGCGGGTCGTCCGCGCGCGCCGCGCTGACGCATGGATTCCAGAGCGCTTTCCTCGGCGGCGCGGTGATCGCCGCGCTGGGCTTCGCGGCGACGCTGATCCTGATCCGCACCCGCGACAGCCGAGCGCACGTCGAGATGGCCCACGCCGAAACGGCGGCGGCGCGCGCGTAGCGCTCAGCCGCGCCCGGCGAGCCGATCGCCGGTCGGGCTGCGGCGGTAGAGGACCTGCCGCCGGTCGCGCGCGCGGGTCACAAGGCCGGCGGCATGCAGGACCTGCAGGTGCTGGGAGACGGCGCTCGGTGTCACTTTGAGCCGGCGGGCGACCTCGTTCGTCGCCAGCGGCTCCTCAAGCATCTGCAAGAGGAGCGCTCGCGTGCGACCCAGCAGGTCGACGAGCGCGCCGGGCTGAGCCTGCGGTGGCGGGCTCCAGAGGGTGGCCACGCCGCGGCTGGGGTAGCCGAGCGACGGCGGCTCACCGGGGTCGAGCGGCGCCGCCGGTTTGAACGCGAAGATCGAAGGGAGCAGCAACAGGCCCCGGCCGGCTGCCGCGACCGTGTGGTCGCTGACCATCTCGGTAATGGTCAGAACGCCGTCGCTCCAGCGGATGTTGGGATGCATGTCGGCGAACAGCAGGCGCGCGCCGCCGGTTGCCAGCTGGCGCGCGCGGTAGGTCGTGTCGGCCTCGAGCACTAGCTGCATTTCCGGCCAGCTCGGCGCCAGGGATCGTTCCCAGTGATGCTCGAGCACATCGCAGATCTTGCCCAGCAGCCTGATCGTCGCGCGGTCGCCCGGGCGGGTCGCGGCTCGGAGCTCGTCGGGCACTTGGTCGGGCGCATGAGTGGCCACCAGATCGCGGCGGACGATCTCGGGTGGGGTGAAGCGAACGGCCGCCAGCTCGTCCTCGAACCGCACGT
>JBKQJQ010000344.1:0-4851 GCA_052147875.1 Solirubrobacteraceae bacterium
CGCCCGCACGGGTGATGGATCGCCGATTGTCATCCGGATCGGGCAGCTCGCCGAACGCGTGGTGGTAGCGCTCCCATGACTACGCATCCTACGAGGCGGGCGCCCGTCGTGGACGGGCTCCGGAGACCCGCAGAGCGCGGAAAGCGAGCAGCTCGGCGGCGAGTGCTTTTCGTCATCTGGGCGCCGTCGGACGGAAAGATCGGGAACGTGGATGACTCGATCGCGCCGAGGATCGTTCATGCGCGATCGCTTCGCCACGGGGCGATCGTCGACTCGGTCATCCGACGGCGACTTCCTCGGCGAAGAGGAACGCCCGGAGCCGAGCAAGTACCCGACGAGCTGGGCTGCCGCTCGCACGAGAAAGCAGGATGTCTCGTGTCCACGGCTGTGACCCGAGGCCAATGTCAAGATGGGGCAGGGTTCTCATCTGATGGGCACGGATCGCAGCGACCAGCCAGCGAGTCCCGTGGCGGCACGCACCGCCACCGTCGTGGTGCTGTCGCTCGGTGTGGGCGTGGTGCTCGGCGACGCCGGCGTGGTGACCCTGGCGCTGCCGGAGATCCTGCGGGATTTCGGGGCTCAGGTTTGGGGGGTCGCGTGGGTTCTGATCGCGTTTAACCTCGTGCTCGCGCTGGTGGCGGTCCCGGGGGCGCGTCTGTGTGTGCGCGGGGATCCGGCGGTGGCGACCGCGAGTGGCGTCGTTGGCTTCGCGGCGGCGACGACGGTGTGTGCGGTGGCACCGTCGCTGGGCGTGCTGATCGCGGCGCGGGCGGCGCAGGCGGTGGGCGGCGCGCTGGTGATCGTGGGGAGCCTCGAGCTGCTCGTTGCGGCCACGGGGGTCGAGCGCGCGGGCGTGCGGCGGTGGGCCGTGGCTGGTGTCGCCGGGGCGGCGCTCGGCCCGGTGATCGGGGGGCTCCTGACCTCGGCGTTCTCGTGGCGGGCGATCTTCGTTGTGCAGATCCCGATCGTGCTGCTCGCGTTCCCTGCCGCGATCGCGCTGCGTGGCCGGGTCGTGGAGCGGCGTCGGCCTACGCTCGACACGTCGCCGGACCGCCCGCACCTGCTGGCCGACCTGGCGCTTGCGCTGCTGTCGGCGGCGCTCACGGCGGCGTTGTTCCTTCTGGTGCTGCTGCTCGTGGACGGCTGGAGTCGCTCGCCGGCCGTGGCCGCGGTCGCCGTTACCGCGGTGCCGGTGGCGGCGCTGGCCGCCGGTCCCGTATTCCGAGGTGTGCGCGCCGGCACGCGGTCAGAGGCGGTCGCGGGGTCGGTCCTGATCGCCGGCGGTCTGACCGGGCTGGCGCTCCTGCCCGGTGCAGAACTCGTCTGGACGCTCGCGCCGCAGGTGCTGATCGGCCTCGGCCTGGGGCTGTCGGTCGACTCGCTGACCGCGGCCGCGCTCCGCGACCGGCTCCCACGTGCGCTTCACGGGGGTTGGACGATCGCTGCGCGGCACGCCGGCGTGGTCGTCGGCCTCGCGATCCTCACCCCGATCTTCACCGCCGACCTGCGCCACGCCCAGACCCCGGCTGAGGAGGCGATCGCGCGGCTCGTCCTCGACGCGCCGCTCCCCGCCTCCACAAAGCTCGACCTCGCCGAACAGCTGGGGCGCCGGCTGTCAGCCGAACGCGGCCGGGTGCCCGACCTGGGGCCCGCGTTCAAGGCCTTGCGAGTGCCGGCGACACAAGCGCCCGCTGTCGCCGCCCTCGAGCTTGGCCTCCAGGATCAGCTCAAGCGCGCCGCCACCCGCGCGTTCCGCACATCGTTCCTCGTCGCCGCGGGACTGGCGCTGCTAGCGCTCGGACCCGCGCTGGCCCTGCGCGACCGGAGTCGCTCATGAGGCGACTCGCGCTTCCGCTGATCGCCGTGGTGCTTGTGGTCGCCGTCGTCGGCGTCCAGGTCGCCGCTGGCGGCGGCCACTATGTCCCTCTCCGCCCGGCCAATCCGTGCACGCCGCGCCCGGTTTCCCCCGTCCCGGCGCAGCTCGAACCGCTCGCAGGAGAGATCGTCCTGCTCGGCCTCGACAGCGCAGCGTGTCAGCTCGACATGTCCCGCGAGGGTCTCGTCCTCGCACTCGCCGAAACCCGCTCACTGGACCCCCGCGCGTCCGCCGCGCTCAAGACGGGTCTCGTCGACGCGGTCGACCTGCTCGACCGCCAGGGCCGCCTGCCCAAGGTGTCCCAGCTGCTTCCACAAGCGCTCGATCAGGCCAATCTCCCCGGGATCATCAAGACGATCATTGGAGCGATTCCGGACCCGGTCGTAGACACTCTGCTCCCCACCGCACCGCTGCTGCGCCGGACAATCGATGAGCTCGACATCAACCGGCTCCTCCACGAGCTCAACGACCCGAGCCGGCTCAACTCCGCCCTTCAGTCGGCGATCCTGCAGGCCGCGCTGCACCAGATCCTCGACCGCCTGCACCCCTAGCTGCGGCGTAGCGCTAGCTCCGCAGTCCGCTCCAGCCCACCTAGTCCACGCCGTGAGGCCGCGATCCATCACGGCCTCACCACCGCAACCAGCGCCGGTCGCGCGCCACGTGGCCGATCGGCAGCACCTGAGTCATCCACTGGTCGCCGAAGGAGTCGTATGCCGCGCGGGAGGCAGGAGTGCGAGAGCGATCGCAAGGCGGCTCTGTGGATAGCCGAGCTGAGCCGGAGGCGAGGGCCGGGGCCTTCGTTGGCGGCTGGCTCACCAACCGTTGCGGTGCACAACCTCGTCGAACGGCCGGCGTTTCAATCCCGTGCCGGGCCTCAGCGGCCGGTCTGCTGGATAGCCGAGATCGATCACGAACGCGACGAGCTTATCCTCGGGGACATTGAGGACCGACCTCGCTAGGTCCTGATCGCCAACGGCTGAATGACCGCTGCCGATGCCCCGATCGGCGGCGGTGATCATCATCTGCATCGTCGCTTGGCCGATATCGAAGCGATTGCGCTCGCGCACGCGAGGCTCGTTCTCGTCGGGGATCACCACCGCGATCGCCGCAGCCGCGTTTGCGATATGCCCGCCACCCCGCCACACCCCGGCGAGCTCGCGCAGCACCTCGCGGTCGGTCACGACGACGAACTCCCATGGCTGGTTGTTCTGTGAAGAGGGCGCGATCCGGCCAGCCTCGAGGACTCGGTCGAGGGCGGCGTCGGGGATCGCTCGGCCGGCGAACTCGCGGACGTTGCGCCGAGCGGTGATGGCGTCCCAGGTCTCCATCTAAGCCTCCTCACTGGTGACGGGCGAATGCGTGTAGTCGATGCAGCCCTCCAGCCTACGGATCTGCTGATCGGCGAGGCTCAGCTCGACCACAGCGAATCGCATCCTCCAGCTGCGAGGACCCGAATGCTGCTTTGTCGCGCATCTCCGGATTCGTTCTTTACTTAAGTATATACTTGTGCTATGCTTGCAACCGTAAGCAAACAAAGGAGCAGGAGATGGAACCCATCTCAGAACCCACACCCACCAAGTACAAGCAGGTCACTGTCGACGTTCCCGAGCAGCGCCTGGCGGAGTTCCACGCGTTCTTCGCCCGGTTCCTGGCCGGTCGCGGCCGGCGGGGAGGGCGCGGCGAGCATCGCCGCCACGGCCATGGACGCGGCCACGGGTGCGCTCACCGGCACGAGCGGACCGAGGAACGCGAGGCCCACGAGGGACCGGCCGAGACCTCCGGACAGACTCCCGAGATCACCGAGGTCTAGTAGCAGGTGGCCGACAAGCAGATCACAGTTGCCGTACCGGAGGAGCGCGTGCCGGAGTTCTATGTCTGGTTCGCGGACTTCCTGACGGCCGAACCTGGGACTGCAGCATCGAGCGAGCGGGGGCGTCGCGGCCATCGCGGCCATCGCCACCGCTCCGACGCGAGCGCCTGGTCAGCAGACGACGCCGACCAGGCCGCTTGGCTCTATCACAAGCTCGCACCCCAGGCACGCGAGCTGTTTGACCTGCTTCTGGACGCGCCCGGTGAGCGGTACGGCGGCGAGATGATCGCCAGACAGCTGGGCCTCGAGAAGGGGGCCCACGGCGTCGCGGGGATCCTCGCCTGGCCGGGCCGCTACTCACGCCACCTCGACCGCGTGCTACCGATCGACACCGAAGGCCGACCCGACGGGGGCACCAACTACTACATCGACCCCGACACGGCAGCGATCTTCGCGGCCGCCCGCGAACAGCCAGACGGGCCGAAACGGAGGCGACGAACCCGAGGCGCAGGCTGACGGGGCCTCCGCCATTCAGCAATCCGCGCAAACGCGCACGCCGGGGTCGAGAAACGGCCTTCAACAACCGAACGGTAGTGCGCGCCTACCTGCGTCGCACGACCCGCACCCCGCTTCCAATCCGTGCACCCGATTCGTCGCGAAACCCACGACTCTCGCCGGCGATCGTTTACATCCTCGCGCTCGGCCGTCGCCTCACGACCCCTTCGGCGACGACGATGGATTTGAGTGGGCGCTGTTCCTAACAGGCTTGGCGCCCTCGTAGCGGTCTCCTCGGCTAGCCGACTAAGACCTTCGAGAGGGCGGTCCACGACTCGCGCGGGATGCCCTCCTCGCCCAGTGGCTGCAGGCAAACGTGGTCGGCGCCAGCGTCGAGGTGCGTGCGTACAACCTCGGCGATCTGCTCAGCGCTGCCCTGGGGGATGATCGCGTCGATCAGCCGGTCTGAGCCACCGTGGGCGATGTCGGGCTCGCTGAAGCCGAAGCGGAGCAGGTTCTGCGTGTAGTTGCGCAGCCCGAGATACAACTTCGCGTAGTCGCGGGCGACAGCCTTGGCGCGCACCGGATCGGTGTCGACTACGCACGCCAACTCGGGCGCCACGAGCTTGCCCGAACCGAGTCGCTCGCGGGCGAACCGCGTGTGCTCGGC
>JBKQJQ010000345.1:0-7245 GCA_052147875.1 Solirubrobacteraceae bacterium
CCTGCTAGCCGTGCTGGCCAAGCAGGCGTCGCACGGCTACGAGCTCCGCGCACGACTGACGTTGGCGCTCGGGCCGCTGGCGGGAGCGCTCAACGCAGGCCAGGTGTATGTGACGATGAACCGGCTCGAGCGCTCCGGGCTCGTTACCTCGCAGCGGATCGGCCAGGCCGCTCGTCCCGACCGCAAGGTCTACGAGCTGACCGACGCCGGCCGCAACCGAGTGCAGGAGTGGCTCGAGGACACGAGCTGGCCGAAGCCGGCGCCGGCTGAGTTACACCTCAAGCTGGTCGCCGCCGCCGCGGCGGGGCTGGCCGACCCGGTCGGAATCGTGGATCGACAGCGGCGTGAGCTGCTGATCGCCCTCGGCCAGGCGCAGCGCGCGGCCCTGGCTGAGGCGGACGGAAGTGTGGCCGCGCTACTGCTCGAGGGCGTCGTGCTGAGGCTGCAGGCCGACCTGCGGTGGCTTGAGGCGTGCGCCAGATACTGGAACTCGGCGAAGGGAAGACGATGAAGCCGGCACTCTCAACCAGAGGGCTGCGTAAGGTTTACGGCAAGGGTGAGGCGCTCGTTCGGGCCGTCGACGATGTCAGCCTCGATGTAGCGGAGGGCGAGTCCGTCGCGATCGTCGGGCCCAGCGGCTGCGGCAAGTCGACGCTGCTGTACCTGCTCGGTGGGCTCGAGCGCCCGACCGCCGGAACGCTGCGGCTGGCCGATCATCAGCTCGAGCGGATGCCCGAGGCCGGGCTGGCGCGCCTGCGACGTCACGCGCTCGGGTTCGTCTTTCAGGCGTTTCACCTCGTCGACGAGCTGACCGCGGTGGAGAACGTCGAGCTGCCGGCGCTGCTGGCGGGCGCCTCGCCGCGCAAGGCCCGCGAGCGCGCGGCCGAGCTGCTCGCCCACGTCGACCTGACCGACCGCGCCGCGCATCTGCCGTCGGCGCTGTCGGGCGGCCAGCGCCAACGCGTCGCGATTGCCCGTGCGCTCGCAAATGAGCCACTCGTCGTGCTCGCCGACGAGCCGACCGGCAACCTCGACAGCGCCGCGACGACTGACGTGCTGCGGCTGTTCGCCGAGCTGCACACAAACGGTCAGACGCTGGTGACGGTGACCCACGACACGCGGATCGCCGCGACGGCCGACCGGCTGATCTCGATGCGGGACGGCGCGTTCGTCGACGAGATCCGGCTCACCGGCGGTAGCGCCCGGAGCCTCAGCGCGATGGCTGGTCTCGAGGGCTAGATGGGACGCTTGCTCCTGATCTCGCGGCTGGTCGCCGGCGACATCAGGCGCCGCCCGGTCCAATCGGCGCTGCTGGTCGTGATGGTGCTGACGACCACCACGGCGCTGACGCTCGGGCTCGCGCTGCACGGCGAGAGCACGAGCCCGTTCGCGCGCACGCGCGCCGCCACCCGCGGCCCGGACGTGGTTGCCGAGACCGGCTTCGCGCCGGGCTCGAACCGTCCGTCCACAAGGCAGTTCGCATCGCTCCTCCACGCGCCCGGCATCGCGGCCACCGGCGGGCCTTACCCGGTCGCGTTCGGCCGGTTGATCGCATCCCGGATTGACGTCCCGGTGCAGGCGGTCGGCCGGGATACCGCGCCGGCCGCGATCGACCGGCCGCTGGTCGTCGCCGGCAGCTGGGTCCGGTCGGGTGGCGCGGTGATCGAGCGCGGCTTCGCCGACGCGCTGGGCCTCAAGGTCGGCGACGCGATCCGGGTTGATGGCCACCCGTTCAGGGTTGCCGGCATCGCTCTGTCGACCCAGCAGCCGTTCTATCCGGCCTGCACGCCGGGATTGATCTGGCTGACTCGCTCCGATGCGCGGGCGCTCGCCGCCCCAAGCCGGCCGCTCGGCTATCTGCTCGAGATCAAGCTGACAGATCCCGCGGCCGCCGCAACGTTCTGGAATTCGCCGGCTGTCAACGCATTTGCAAACGCGACCCAGAACGAGCCCTCGGTCATCGAACCATGGCAGGAGGTCCGCCGCGACGACTACCGGGTGATCTCGCTTGACCAAAAGGTGCTGCTGATTGGGGCATGGCTGCTTTCGATGCTCGCGATCGCCAGCATCGCCGTGGTCGTCGGCGCCCGAATGGCCGAACAGACGCGGCGCGTCGGTCTGCTCAAGGCGGTCGGCGGGACGCCGGGGCTGGTCGCGTTGGTGCTGCTGGCCGAGAACCTGCTGCTCGCGCTCGTCGCCGCCGTGGCCGGCCTGGTCGCCGGCGAGCTGCTGGCGCCGCTGCTGACAACCCCTGGCCGGGGTTTGCTCGGAAGCGAGGGGACTCCTCAGCTGACGGTTGGTGCGGCCGCGATCGTGGTTGGCGTCGCCATCGCGGTCGCGGTACTGGCGACGCTCGCGCCGGCAATCCGCGGCGCGCGCACCAGCACGATCAGGGCGCTCAATGACCCCGCTCGTCCTCCCAAGCGCCGTCCCTGGGTGATAGCCCTGTCGGCGCGCCTGCCGGTGCCGATGCTGTTCGCCCTGCGGCTGGTCGCGCGCCGCACGCGCCGCACTCTGCTCACGTGCGCCGGCTTGATGGTCGCGGTGACGATGGTCGTCGCCGCCCTGATCGTGCAGCACGACCTCGTGGTCAAAAATCAACAGACACCGCCCGCCGGTTTCTTCGTCAGCTCTGAGATCGGCACCGGGGCGAACCACGTCTTGGTCGTGCTGAGCGTGATCCTCGTGCTTCTGGCGGCGATCAGCGCGACGTTCACGGCATGGGCGACGGCGATCGACGCGCAGGGCTCGACTGCGCTCGCGCGGGCGCTCGGGGCCACGCCTCGGCAGATCAGCGCTGGGCTGACGACCGCGCAGCTGCTTCCTGGCTTCGTCGCCGCCTGCCTGGGGATCCCGGCGGGCGTGCTCCTGTTCCGGCTGGCGGGTGGCGATCTGACCGAGGCCCAGCCGCCGGTGTTGTGGTTGTTGGCGGTGATCCCCGGAACGTTGATCGCGGTCACGCTGGTGACAGCGATCCCCGCACGGATCGGCGCCCGCCGCCCGGTGGCAGAGGTGCTGCGCGCCGATTAGCGGGTTACACGCGCGGAGCAGGAGCGCCTTGGCCGTGCCAGACGATCGGCTGTAGTCTCGCGCCAACCAACGATCAGGCTCGCTAGGAGGCGGTAATGGAAGGCGCGACACGTGGCAAGGCCCTCGTCAATCTCGCGACCGGACTCGAGGACGCGGAGCGTGTTCTCGTCGCGTTTCTTGTCGCGACCGCCGCGTTGAGCCAGGGGAAGCAGGTCGTGGTCTGGGCGACCAAAGAGGCAGTCCGTCTCGGCCTTCCAGGCGAGGCAGCGGGCGTCGCGTGCAAGGGTTGCCCGCCGCTCGAGCGGCTCTTTGAGCAGTTCGCGGACGGCGGCGGCGAGCTGTGGCTCTGCCCGATCTGCGTCGATGCTCGCGACCTCGGAGATGCCGAAAAGGTGCCGAACGCCAGGATCGCGGGCGCTACGCCGGTATGGGAGTGGGTCGGCAACGACGCGACCGTCTTCAGCTACTAGCGTCGGCGCGGGGCCAGACAAGCGGAGGAGCGTGGATGGATCTTGGGCTCAACGGCAAGGTGGCGATCGTCGGAGCGTCGAGCAAGGGTCGCGGCAAGGCGTCGGCGCTCGCCCTCGCGCGCGAGGGCGCCCGGGTGACGTTGTGCGCCCGGACCGAGGTTGACCTCGAGCGGACCGCCGACGAGATTCGGGACCGAACACAGGCCGAGGTCCTCGCGGTCCCCGCCGACCTCAGCGCCGCCGCCGGGATTCACAACGTCGTGGCAGCGACCGTCAAGCGCTTCGGCAGCGTCGACATCCTCATCGCCAATGCGGGGGGACCGCCGCCCGGGAAGTTCATGGATCTCGCGGACGAGGACTGGCGGCGTGCGTTCGAGCTCGTCACGCTGGCCTTCGTCCGCTTCGTTCGAGAGGTTGTGCCCCACATGCGGGCCAACGGGTGGGGCCGCATCGTCGCGATCCAGTCGACGTCGGTGAAGGAGCCGGTCGGGCAGCTCGACCTTTCGAATGGGATCCGCCCGGGGCTCGCCGGCCTGATGAAGTCGATCATGCCCGAGCTCGCCAAGGACGGGATCACGATCAATCTCGTGCTGCCGGGCACGTTTCTCACCGCCCGCATCAACCCGGCGCTCGCCGATGGCGGTTCGAACATCGACGAGGCGCTCGCAGCCGAGCTGGCGCCGATCGTCGCGACGATCCCGCTCGGTCGGATCGGCGAGCCGATCGAGCTCGGCAACCTGGTCGCGTTCCTGGCCTCCGAGCGAGCGTCCTACATCACCGGCGCCGTCTACCAGGTCGACGGCGGCAAGACGAAGTCCAACATCTAGCGACCTTCGCTCACCGGGCCGCGGCGACAACCGTTTCCACCAGCCCGGTGGTCACGTCGTAGACGTGCCCTGAAACGGTCACGCGCCCGGGGATCGCCTTTGCCGAGCGGAGGCGATCGACATCGCGCGTGACCGTCGCGGCGGGCTCGAGGACCGCGCGCTCGAGCAGCGTCGACTGGTCGACGCCGATCCGCTCGGCGTAGCGGCGTCGGAAGCTGTCGTCGGCGAGCGCGCCGGTGCCGCATTGCGTGTGATGGATCACCGCGACCTCGAACAGCGGCCCGTCGGGCAGCAGGCTCTCGGCCAGCTGGCCGATGAACGCGACGTCGTTGATCACCTCCGGCGTGACCCGACCGCCGACGTTCCGGACGACCATCGCATCGCTCAGCCCGAGACCGAGGAAATGCGCTGGGTCGACCCGCGGATCGAGGCAGGTGATCACGAACAGGCGCAGCTTGGGGAACACCAACGCGCCCCGATGGCCGCCGGCAGCGGCGAACGCCCGGTTGCGCTCGAGCGCCGAGTCGATGTTGGCGTCATCCGCTCGGTCGGCGCCGGCGAGCTCGAACCCACTCGCTCGGCCAACGTCCGAGCCGGTCGCACTGAGTTGCTCGTCCATCGTGTTCTGCCTCCTTTGGGTCAGCCGCGCGCCGGGACCGCGGCGGGCGAGCCGGCCGGTTGTGGATCGGATGCGTCAGCGGTGGGGTTGGTCGGGTGTGCGGGGAGCAGCGCGAGCGCCATCACGGCGCCTGCCGCCGCGACGGCGGCGGCGACGTAGTTGGCCGCATGGAAGCCATCGAAGAACGCCGAGCTGGCGGCAGTGTGAACGGACACGGCCAGCGCCTGATGGCCAGTCTGTGCCAGCCTGCCCGCGACCGCAAGCGCGGCGCCGACGGACCCGTGGGCGGTCCGCGCGACGGCGGCCGGCAGACCGGCCGGCAGAGCGCTCGTCAGCCGGCTGGCATACAGCGACGCATAGACGCTGCCGATCACCGCGACCCCGAGGGTGCCGCCCAAAAGGCGCGTGGCGTCGTTGACGGCCGACCCGACGCCGGCCTTTGCCCGCGGAACGACTCCCATGATCGCCTCGGTCGCGGGCGCGCTCGTGAGGCCCATCCCGGTCCCCAGCACGACCATCTGCGCGGCGATCGTTGCGTAGCTGGTGGCGGCCGCTGCGCTCGTGACCCACACGTAGAACGCGCTCATCGCCAGCAGTCCCGACGCAACCACCAGCTTCGTTCCCACGCGCACCGCGATCCGGGCGCCGAGGATCGACGCGATCGCCACGCAGCTCGCAACCGGCAGCAACCGGACGCCGGTCGACAGCGGCCCGTAGCCCTTGAGGAACTGGAAGTACTGCGTGACGAGGAAGATGAACCCTGACAGCGCGAAGAACGAGATCGCGACCGCCGCGCTCGCGGCGGTGAACCGAGGGTTGCGGAACAGGCTGACGTCGAGCATCGGGTGCGAGCTGCGACGCTCCCAGGCCACGAACGCGGCCGCCAGCACGGCCGTCAGCGCGAGGCTGGCGAGCGTCCGCGTGCTACCCCAGCCATAGCTCGGGGCCTCGATGATCGTGTAGACAAGCAGCGCGATCATCGCGCTCGAGAGCGCGAACCCGGCGCGGTCGATCCGGGGCGCGTGCGGGTCGCGCGAGGTCGGGACGTACGCGGCGACCAGGACGCCGGCGAGGGCGGCGATCGGAGTCATCGCGAAGAACACACTGCGCCAGTCAAACGCCTCCAGCAGCCAGCCGCCGACGATCGGCCCAAGCGCGATCGCGGCGCCGGTGATCGCGCCCCACAGACCGATCGCACGGGCGCGCTCGCCGCGCTCGGTGAACACGTTCGAGATCAGCGACAGCGTCGACGGGAAAACCATCGCCGCCCCGAGCCCCATTACCGCACGCGCCGCGATCAGCGCGGCCGGGCTGTCGGTCAGTCCGCCCGCAAGGCTCGCCAGGCCGAACACTGCCAGGCCGCCGAGCAGCATCCCCTTGCGCCCGAATCGATCCGACAGGCTGCCGAACGCCAGCACGGATCCCGCGAACAGCAGGTTGTACGCGTCGACGATCCACTGGAGCTGCGAGTTGGAGACGTGAAGCTCGCGAACCAGCGTCGGAAGCGCGACGTTGACGATCGTCGTGTCGAGGTTGATCACAAACGCCGCCAGCAGCAGCGAGATCAGGATCTGAGGCTTGTGTCTCATTTTTCCTCCAGGAGGGCCGGCGGAATCACTGGAGACATAGTTCTAAACTATATAGACAAGAAAATCAAGCAATAAGACGAGAATCTCTAGTTACTGCTAGAGTCAGTCCGCCAATGAGGTCCTACGATGAGTACTGCGCGATCGCGAAATCGCTCGACGTGGTCGGCGACCGGTGGACGCTGTTGATCATCCGCGAGCTGGCGCTGCGCGGGGCGTGCCGGTACACCGACCTGCGTAACGGGCTGCCAGGGATCGCCAGCAACCTGCTCGCCGAGCGGCTGCGCGACCTCGAGCACGCCGGTGTAATCACGCGCGAGGACGCGCCGCCACCGATCGCCACCACCCTGTTTCGCCTTACCCCGCGTGGCGAACAGCTCCGGCCAGTGCTCGATGACCTGTTCCGGTGGGGGCTTCCGCTGATGACCCGGCAGACGCCCGAGGATGCTGTGCGCAGCCACTGGCTCGCGGGGGCGCTCGAGGCGATGCTCGTCGACCACCAGCCGGACGCGGCCCCGCTGACGATCGAGCTTCAAACGGGCGATCAGCCAATCGTGATCGAAACTCGAGACGGCGCGATCCACACCCGGCTCGGACCAGCCGATGGCCCCGACGCGACGCTGACCGGACCTCCAAAACCGATCATGGGGCTGCTACTCGGATTGCTCGACCTCGCGGGTGCCAGGGCAAGCGGCGTCGAGTGCCGGGGTGAC
>JBKQJQ010000346.1:0-3287 GCA_052147875.1 Solirubrobacteraceae bacterium
GCCATGGAAGAAGTCTTACCGCAAAACGAGGCCCGTCAACCTGAGCAGCCCATCGCGCTCGAGGCGCAGATCCCAATGCAGGCTGCGCGCGTGATGCTCGTGCACCACGAAGCGGGCCTCCTCGACGCCGGCGTCCCCATCGGCCTCTGTCGAGACCTCTGGCCCAGGCTCCGCCTCTGGTCCGGGCTGCGGCTCCGCCCCGGCATCTGGCTCCGCCTCCGGCTCGGGCGTCTGATCGAAGACGCGTTTGCGCCGGTACTCGCCAAGTCTCGAGGGGCTTGCTTTTTGCTTCACGCTCATAGCATGCCCACTTGCAATCTGGGCTGCTCAGGTTGACGGGCCTCGTTTTGCGGTAAGACTTCTTCCATGGCTAACGCGCTCTGGTCGGGCCGGATCAGCTTCGGGCTCGTGAATGTGCCCGTGAAGCTCTTCACCGCGGTGAAGAGCAAGACCGTGCGCTTCAACCAGCTGCACAGCAAGGATCACGCGCGCATCGAGACCAAGCGCGTCTCTGCCGCCGACGGCAAGGAGGTCGCCTACGCCGACATCGTCAAAGGCTTTGAGATCGAGCCCGGGACCTTCGTCGTGCTGGAGGCAGAGGAGCTCGCCACGCTGAGTCTGGAGAAGACTTCGACGATGGAGATCGAGGGCTTTGTCGAGCTCCAGGAAATCGATCCGATCTACTACGACCACGCCTACTATCTGGCGCCCGCCGACGACGGCGCCGAGAAGCCCTATCGGCTGCTGCTCGAGGTGATGCGGGAATCTGGGAAGGTCGCGCTCGCGCGGTTCGTGATGCGCTCCAAGGAGCACCTCATCGCGATCCGCCCGATGGAGGACGTGCTGGCCGTCGCGACGATGAACTTCGCGGACGAAATAGTCCCCGTCAAGCAGCTGCCGGGGATCCCCGAGCGCCAGCCGGAGGTCTCCGAGCGCGAACGCGATATCGCCCACCAGATCCTCAACGAGCTCGCCGTCGAGTTCGACCCCGCCAAGTACCACGACACCTACCGCCAGGCGGTGCGCGACCTGATCGAGCAGAAGGCGCAGGGCAAGAAGATCACCGCCGCCGAGCCGGCGCCCGCCCCCGAGAGCCCGGTCCCCGACCTGATGAGCGCGCTGCAAGCCAGTCTCGACGCGGTCCGCAAGCGCGACGGCAACAAGGCGGCCAGCAAACCGAAAGCGCGCAAGCCGGCCAAGGCGGCGAGCGGCGCCGGCACCAAAGCAAAAAAAGCCGGCACACCCAGCGCGAAGCCCAAGACACGCTCGCGCTAGCGGGTGAGGCACGCCTCTCTTTCGATGGCATGATGCCTGCTTCGTTCCTCGACAGGAAAGGGCGCACAATGCCTGACGCAGAGCACGACGACATCGAGCCCGACGCGACGGCGCCCGGCGCCGACGGTAGAAGCCGTCTGATGCGAGAAGTGGCCGAACAGATGGATGCGATCGAAGCCGACTTTGGCCACGATTTCGAGATCGGCCGCGTGATAACCATCGTCGAGGTCACGACACCCGACGGCACGGTCAATATTCGCGTCCGAGCCGGGCAGCTTCCGTGGGTCTCGTTGGGAATGCTCGACTTTGCCAAAAAAAGCGTGGAAGCCCAAATGGCCGGCTGAGGCTGACTGCTCCGGCTTTCGGCTACACCACCCGCCCGTTGGCAGTGAGCACGACCTCGATGTTGCCGCGTGTCGCATTTGAGTAGGGACAGACCTCGTGCGCGCCGCGTACGAGGTCCACGGCAAGCTCGGGATCCTCGATCGAGGGCAGGCTCACGGCGAGCTCGACGCCGAGCTGAAAGCCGCCGGTGCCGGTCGGGGTGAGCGTGACCTTGGAGTCGATCGCCGCGTCCCCCGCCTCGACCTTCGCACGCCGGGCGACCACGCCGAGGGCTCCCTCGAAGCAGGCGGCGTAGCCGATGGCGAACAGCTGCTCCGGGTTGGTGCCATCGCCCGCGCCGCCCATCTCGGTGGGCAGACGCAGCTGCACGTCGAGCTGGCCGTCGCTCGTGCGGCCGTGTCCCTGCCCGCGGCCTCCGGTGATATGGGCCTCTGCGGTGTAGAGCACGTTGGGCATGGAGACTCCTCGATTGGGGACTGCGTCAGTTGGTTGATCTAGGGTCGCGGACCGGGGATGCCGCGGAAGTTGAATGCCTGGCTCTCGCGGCCGGCTTGCACGAACCAGCACTCGCCGGTCATCTCGCCGTCGAACAGCTCGATCACGACATCGGTGACCCGCTCGACGGGAATGATCGGCAAGCCTTGGTCCACCAGCTGCTCGCGGAACGGCGCGATGATGCCCGTCTCCGCGTAGCCGGGGCAGACCGCGTTGATCCGGATCTCCTCGCCCGCGAGCGCGGGGCCCAAGGATCGTATGAGGCCGACGACGGCGTGCTTGTTTGCCGAGTAGAGCGGATCCATCGGCGTCGCTGTGAGCCCGGCAAGCGACGCGGTGGCCACAATCGAGCCCCCACCGCGGGCTTTCATCGCGGGGAGGACCGCGTTGATGCCGAACACGACGCCGTCGAGGTTGGCCCCCATCGCGCGCCGGTAGAGGGCCAGGTCGAAGTTCTCCCCGGGCGCCGTTTCGGTTGCGACGCCGGCGTTCAGGAACGCCATGTCCAGGCCGCCGAACTCCTCGAGGGCAACCGCCACGGCCGCGGCGTTCTGCTCGGGGTCGCTGACATCGCAGCGGACGAACAGCGCGCCGGCGCCATCGGCTGCCTCGCGGCCACCGGCCTCGTCCACGTCGCACGCCAGCACCCGCACCCCGCGGCTGCCGAGCGCTTGTGTGAGAGCCCGGCCAAAGCCGCTCGCCGCGCCGGTGATGAGGGCAACCTGCTCACTCATCGGAGGGCAAGCTCAATCTGGTGGGAGGGGGTGCGCGCCATCGAGCCCAGAATACCCGTAACTCATCTCGAGTGAAATAAGCGATGGACTCCAACGTGTATCTTCGTGTCTGCATTCACACATCCGACGAGCGAGGACGTAACCGTGACTGACTTTCTTGACGATAGGCGCAAAGAGATCATCGAGCGTCTGTCGGAGTTGAAGCCTCTGGCAGATGAGTACCACCGCTTGGAGGCCGCCGTCGCGGCCATGCGCAGCATCCCGGTCGCGCCAAAAGGAACGTCGGCCGGATCGCCACGCCTCACCCGCGGCCGCCGTGGACCGGTACGTCCGCGCGGCTCCGTCAAAGCGAGCAAGGCGACCCCGGCCACCGGCGCCACCCCGGCTGCCGGCACCACCCCGGCCGCCACTGTAGTGCTCACGCCGTCTGCCACCCCA
>JBKQJQ010000347.1:0-3587 GCA_052147875.1 Solirubrobacteraceae bacterium
TGCAGTTGCGCAACCTCCAGACCCTGGTCGAGGTCGCTGTCGATAAGAACTCCACCGTCGTATTCCCGGCGCCCTTGATGAGCACGATCGCCGAGCTCGGCGCCTTCCTGGAACGCGAAACCAAAGCGGCCGGCGAGCTCACCGCCCCTCACCCAACTACAGGGTCCGCAACTGGACAGCTGGTGCCTCCGTCTACCAATGGAGAGCTGGTGGCCTCATGACCACCAACTCCCAGCCTGAACGATCGGCCGCGACCGGGATCATCAGTGACCCAGTTGACGTCTACGGCGACGACGTTCGGACTCCCGCAACCGAGCAGCGGGACGATCCCAAACCCGAGCGACGAAACCCGCTTCAACTTGCCGTCGCCAGGGTGATGAGCGCTCTACGCGGCGACAAGTGCATGGTCGACACCCACCCAGCCGTCGAGCGCGAGGACGTCGCAGCGTGGGACGACGCAGCGCAGACAGGGGAGCGCTGAGTCATGCGCACGCGAGGCGGCATGCTCCCCGCCAAGGCTGAGTGATGTCCAGTACCTCAGACCCTGACCCGCGGAAGCCGATGCAGCGCGATCATCGGGGCTGGCGAGTCGCGCCCGCCCCGGACGGGCGGGGGGCGCTCGAAACACCGAAGCCCAAGCCGCCGCATCGTTCTCGCTGGTTTGTCTGGTTCGTCCTCGGGCTGTTGGTCTTCAACCTGGCGTCGGTGATCCTGCTCTCGCCCGGCGGCCAGCAGCGGGTGAAGGTGCCGTTCAGCCCGTATTTCCTGTCCGCGGTCCAATCCGGCCGGGTCGCTTCGATCGAGTCCAAGGGCGACACGATTCAGGGCACGTTCAAATCGCGGGTGAGCTACCCGCCCACCGACGCGAAGGCTACGCCTACGACCCTGTTCGCGACCCAGGTCCCGAGCTTCTGGAACAACGATCAGCTGACAACCCTGCTCAGGTCCGAGGGCGTCCAGGTCAACGCACAGTCAACGACCCAGACGACGCCGCTGATCGTCACGGTGTTGCTCGGCTTTGGGCCGGCCCTGCTCATCGTTGGGCTGTTCGTCCTGTTCGCCCGCCGCGCAGCCAAGAGCGGGGGTATGGGTGCACTGGGCAACTTCGGGCGCTCCAAGGCACGACGGGTCGATCCGGCAACGATCAGAGTCACATTCGCCGACGTCGCGGGGATCGACGAAGCAAAGTCGGAGTTGACCGAGATCGTCGACTTCCTGCGCAACCCCGTGCGGTACGGGCGGCTCGGTGGACGAATGCCACACGGCGTGCTGCTGTCGGGCGCCCCGGGGACGGGCAAGACGCTGCTTGCGCGAGCCGTCGCGGGTGAGGCACACGCGGCGTTCTTTTCGATCTCGGCCTCGGAGTTCATCGAGGCGATCGTCGGGGTCGGAGCGTCGCGCGTGCGGGATCTGTTTGTGAAGGCGAAGGACGCCGCGCCGTCGATCATCTTCATCGACGAACTCGACGCGATCGGACGCTCGCGCCAAGGGTCGGTGTCGATCGCGGGCTCCAACGACGAACGCGAGCAGACGCTCAACCAGATCCTCACCGAGATGGACGGATTCGAATCCGTCGAGGCGGTCGTCGTGCTTGCCGCGACCAACCGCGCTGAGATCCTCGACCCGGCGCTGCTGAGACCGGGACGCTTTGATCGCCGCGTCGCCGTCCAGCCACCAGACCGAGTCGGACGACGCGAGATTCTCGAGGTTCACACCCGATCGATCCCGCTGGCAGCCAGCGTCGATCTGGAGACGCTCGCAGCAACCACCCCCGGCATGGTCGGCGCCGACCTGGCCAACCTCGCCAACGAGGCGGCACTGCTCGCCGCCCGCCGTAACCACCACACAGTCCAGACGTCTGACTTCACCGACTCGCTGGAGAAGATCCTGCTCGGCGCTCCACGTGGGATCGTGCTGTCGGCCGCCGACCGCGAGCGCACCGCCTACCACGAAGCCGGCCACGCACTGATCGGGATGCTCACCCCGGGCGCCGACCCCGTGCGCAAGGTCTCGATCATCCCCCGCGGCGCCGCTCTCGGCGTCACACTCTCCACGCCCGATGACGACCAGGTCTCCTACACGAGGGAGGACCTACTCGCCAAGATCAAAGTCGCGCTCGGCGGCCGGGTGGCCGAAGAGATCGTCTTTGGGACGATCACTACCGGGGCTGAGTCCGACATCGACCAGGTCACCACGATCGCACGCCAGATGGTGGGCCGCTGGGGTATGAGCGAGGCGATCGGGTTCGTACGGGTCCTGCCCGCCGATGGACGCGGATCCCTTTTTGGGGGCTCCAGCGAAAGCTCCGAGGCCACCCAGCGCGTCCTCGACGAGGAGGTGCGCCAGCTGATCGACGCCGCCCACGTAGACGTGACCACCGCGCTCACGGCGCACCGGGATCGGCTCGAGACGCTGGCCCACGCACTGCTCAAAGACGAGACGCTCGACGAACTCGACGCCTACGCAGCAGCGCAGATGCCGCCTCGTACCCCAACCGCCGAGGCGTCCGCAGGCCACCCCGTCGCTGGCGACGAGAGCCCGCCGCAGCCCCGACCGGAGCCTGCGCCCGACGGCACGTTAGGAAAGGCCACCGGAGGCTGACGCCAGGTCAGTTAGATTTCAGACCACGAGGGAAGGCGAGGAGGCTTGTCTATGTCTGACCAACAGCAGGATGCGAATTGGAACGTCGCCGAGTGGCGCGGCAAGATGCTGATCGATCGTGACGGTGAAAGGATCGGCAAGCTGCAGGACGTCTACGTCGACGTTGAGAACGACGAGCCGCAGTTCGCCACTGTCAAAGAGGGCTTCATAGGCCGTCATTTGACGTTTGTCCCATTGGGCGGGATCACGGTAGGTCCCGATGACCTGCAGGTAGCGGTTACCAAGGAGCAGGTGAAGTCCGCGCCGAATATCGAGCAGCACGGCGACGAGCTCTCGCAGGCTGACGAGTCGGCGCTCTATCACCATTACGAGCTCAACTACACCCCGCCCGACACCGAGAGCGGACGCCGACTCGCCCGACGCTGAGCGGTCAGTTCGGCGGCCCGCTCACGGCGCTCCGCCAAGCAGTGGGCCCGGGCACTCGCCGAGCTAGCCGATTGAGCCTTCCATCTGGAGCTCGATCAGCCTGTTCATCTCGACCGCGTACTCCATCGGGAGCTCCTTGATGATCGGCTCGATGAACCCGTTGACGATCAGTTTGGAGGCCTCGTCCTCGCGGATTCCGTGCGACATCAGATAGAAGAGCTGGTCGTCTCCGACCTTCGAGACGGTCGCCTCGTGGGCCACGTTGACGTCGTCGTCGCCGATTCGGATGGTCGGGTAGGTATCTGAGCGCGAGTACTCATCCAGCAGCAACGCGTCGCAAACGACCTTGGACTTGGAACCGTGGGCGCCCTTCGCGATCTCGAGCAGCCCCCGGTAGGACCCGCGGCCGCCATCCTTGGCGATCGATTTGGCGAAGATGTTGGAGGTCGTGTTGGGCGCGGCGTGGATGATCTTGGCGCCCGCATCCTGGTGCTGGCCGGCGCCTGCGAACGCGATCGAAAGGACCTCGCCATGGGCTCGCTCTCCGAGTAGGTAAATGC
>JBKQJQ010000348.1:0-7427 GCA_052147875.1 Solirubrobacteraceae bacterium
ACCCAACGCCGCCGAAGCGGTGGACACGACCCGCATCCGCAGCGTCATCTGAAACGTGGGCCAGCTCACGCCTGAGGCTTGGACCGGTAGTAGCTCAGGAAGATCTCCTCCAGGTCGTCCTCTTGAGCGCGGATCGCTCGTACCTCGTGGCCGGCGGCGGCCTTGACGACGGCGTCGGCGGTGCCCTCGAACGCCACCCTCAGGGTGCGACCGTCGGCGCTGACGTCGCGGACTCCGGGTAGCGCCCGGAACTGCGCGGGTGCGACCGGTTCGCCGAACTCGATCTCGAGGCGCTGAACGGCGACCTTGCGGAGGTTCTCGAGCGAGTCGACGACCACCAGGCGTCCCTGGCGGAGGATCGCCAGCCGATGCGTTACACGCTCCACCTCCGACAGCGTGTGCGACGACAGAAACACGGTCCGGCCGGCGGCGCTGACCTCGGCCAGCAGCGCGTGGAAGCTCTGCTGCACGAGCGGGTCCAGCCCGCCGATCGGCTCGTCGAGGATCAGCAGCTCGGGCTCGTGCATGAACGCCTGGATCAAACCGAGCTTCTGCCGATTGCCGGTCGACAGCTCGTGGATCGGCCGATCGAGGTCTGCGTCGAAGCGCTCGGCCAGCGCGTCACGCAGGCCGCGGTCGACGCCTCCTCGCAGGGACGCCAGGTAGTCGAGCATCGCGCGGCCGGTCAGCTTCCGGTACATGAACAGATCGCCCGGCAGGAAGCCAATTCGGCGGCGGATCTCGAGGCTCTCTGCCTGAGTGTCGAAGCCGAGCACCGCGGCCGAGCCCGCGCTCGGCTTGATCAGATCCAACAGCAGACGCATGGTCGTCGACTTGCCGGCGCCGTTCGGGCCCAGAAACCCGAACACCTCCCCACGCTCGACCTCCAGCTCGAGCTCGAACAGCCCGCGCCCGTCGCCGTAATCCTTCGACAGGCCCGCGATCGCGATCGCGGGCGCCACGGTCACCGCGCCCGCCTGGAGCCGCTGCTGAGCACGCGCCGGATTGTCGCCGACAGCGCTGACGCTCGCCGGCAATGGAAGCGGCTCGAGCGCGTCGAGCGCTGCCTCCAGCACCGCTTCGAGCTCCTCGGCACGCGGAGGGGTGAATAAGGGCGACCTCCCGTCGGTCAGCAACAAGCGCAGTTGAGCGACACCGCCCGCGTCGATCGGACCGGGGCCCGCAAGACGTACCGCGAGCTCCTCCAGCAACGGCCTCAGGCGGACGACCTGTCGCCAAGCAGATCGGCGCGCTCTCGTGGATCGGGTGCGGCGGACGCCGCGATTGTTGCAAGAGCCTGTGGATGCTGCGCGACACGCGCCGGCGTGCCTGGCGGCTGATCAATCTGTTCGCACGCAGCGACACCGAGCGCGCCGAAGGCGGCCTGTCGCTGGCGACGCTGGCGCGCCTGAGCTCGGGGCTCGGGCTGACGATCGACGACCTCCTGCACGGCGAGGATCCCGATGGTCTACCTGATCGGTCGCCGGACCGATGACCCGTCGCGCACCTCCGAGCAGGCGATCCCGCTGCTCGGGGACCCAGCGTCGGACCTGCGGATCGATCTGGTCCGGCTCGAAGCGCGCGAGGCGGGCGGTCCGAGCGAGCAGCAGACCGGCAGGGGTATCGTCGCGGTCGCCAATGGCCTCGTCCAGGTGCAGATCGCCAGAGGAACGCCGGCGATCCGCGCCGGCGAGGTGCTGGTCGCCGACAGCGACCGGATCGAGGGATGGCGCAACATCGGCCAGACTGAGGCCGTCCTGTTCTGGATCGTCTCGTCGCCCGCTGGGCCGACCAGGAGTTCGCGCTCCTGAGCGAGAACATCTGGCCGACTGACGTGCTCGACCGCTGACCACCATGCCGCTGCTCGAGATAGCACTGCTCGCGATCGCCTCGATGTTCTGGCCACTGCTGCTGGTGGTCGTCGTGGTCGCGCTCGAGAGCTCAAAGCCGACCAGGATCCTGGTCTGGTTCTACGTTGGCGGTTTCATCACAGCGGCCAGCGTCGGGTCAGCGATGGTGTTCCTGCTCCAGGACAGCCCACTGATGACGGGGTCGCGGCTCCCATCGGCTCACGGCATCGACATCGTGCTCGGGCTGCTGGCACTCGTTGCGGCGTATGTCCTGCGACGCGTCCATCACCGGCGCGAGCGCAGACGAGCGCTGCGGCCGGCGACCAGAAAACGATCGCGGAGCAAGGATTCGCTGCAGCGGCTCGTTGAGAACGGTGGACCGCTGGCGTTCGCCGGCGGCGTTGTCGGGTCGTGCGTCCCGGGGCCGTTCGTGATCCTCGGGATGGCGGACATCGCGCAGCTCGGGTACTCGACGATCCCGACGTTGATCGTGATCCTCTGCTTCTTCGCGATCGTGTTCACGTTCATCGAGGTGCCGATCGCTGGGTTCGTGGTCGCTCCCGAGCGGACCAAGGAGAGGACGATCGAGGTCAAGGCTTGGCTTGACCGCAACATGCTGCTCCTCGCCTCGTGGGCGCTGGCGATCGTGGGCACGTTCGAGGTCGTGCGCGGGACGATCGCCGCGCTGATCTGAGCGTGGCGCCGTCACCCGATCGGGGTGATTGCCACGGACACCAGCGCTGAGACACTGAGCGTCTCAGCGACAGAAAGGGCAGCAGGCATGTTCAGGAGACGGAGACCTGTGATGGGTGCGGCGATGCTGGGTGGCGCGGTGATGGCCGGCCGGGCAAGCCAGCGCCATCAGTCCCAGGCGCAGGACCAGCAGGCGCGCGCCGAGCAGGCAGAGCAACAACAGCAACCGGCCGCACAGGCACCGACAGCTGCGCCGGCCGCCGCCGGCGGCGGGATCGCAGACCAGCTCCAGCAGCTCGCCGACCTCAAGCAGTCGGGAGTACTCAGCGACGAGGAATTCGAGGCCGCCAAGCAGAAGCTGCTGGCGAGTTAGGAGGCGCGTGATGGCAATCGGACCCGTGCAGCTGCTCGTGATCGGCTTCGAGCATGGGGACTTTCACGGCCAGATCCAGGCCGAGCTCGACCGGCTGCGCGACAACGACACGATTCGTCTGATCGACCTGCTGTTCATTCGCAAGGACGCCGATGGCAACGTCGAGCGCATCCACCACAGCGACCTCGATGCCGAGGGCGCGGCCGAGTTCGGAGCGACGGTCGGCGCGCTGATCGGCCTCGGCGCCGGTGGCGTCGAAGGTGCGGAGGAGGGCGCCGCGCTCGGCGCCGAACTCGGGCCCGAAAGCGAGGTGCTGCCCGAGGGCGCCTGGTACGTCGACGACGTGCTGCCCAACGACACCGCGGCAGCGGTCGCCCTGATTGAGCACCGCTGGGCGATCGGCCTGCGCGAAACGATCCGCGACGCTGGCGGCTTCCATCTGGCCGACTCGTGGATTCACCCGCTTGACCTGGTCGCGATCGGCCTGATGTCGGCCGAGGAGGCCGAACAGCAGGCGGCCTGATCCGCTAAGCGGATGCTGTTACGGGTCGCCGGCGTCACGGCATCGGTCGGGCTGGCGGACTCGCTGAACCCGAGCACGGTCGGCCCGGGGCTTTACCTCGCGACTGCTGGGCGCCGCGTGCTCCGTGTGACGCAGTTCACGCTGGGTGTGTTCAGCGTCAACTTCGCCGCCGGCGTCGTGCTGACGATCGGGCCGGGCAGGTTTCTGCTCGACCTGGTCCCCCACCCGCGTGGAACGGTCAGGCACGTGATCGAGTTGGTTGCGGGCGTCGTTTTGCTGATCGCGGCCGCGGGTCTCTGGCGACAGCGGCGCGCGCTGGCACGGCGCGAGCTGCCGATGAGCGGCAGCGGCAGCAGCGGCGGCTCGGCGCTCGTCACCGGGATGTCGATCGCGGCCGTCGAGCTGCCCACTGCGGCCCCCTATTTCGCGGTGATCGCGGGGATCGTCGCCTCGAGCGCGAACCTGCCACAGGAAATCGGGCTCGTGGCGCTCTACAACGCGTGCTTCGTGCTACCGCTGCTGGCGATCGTCGCGGTACTGGTGTTCGCGGGCGAGCGGGCAGATCCATGGCTGCAGAAGGGCGGTGCCTGGTTGCAGCGGCGTTGGCCGGTGGTGCTCGCGGTGCTGCTGCTGGTCGTCGGCAGCGCGCTGACGATCCTCGGCGGAACCGGCCTGGTCAAGCAGTGACGCGGAACGTCACGTTGCCGATCACGGCCACCACACGTATGTACTGCGGGCACACCGCCCCAGGCGCACACACCGGGCGCTGCAGCTCGACCACTCGCGCGCGATAAGTGCCCACGCACCAGTTTCCCCCGAGCGTCGCTGGACCCAGCGCGACCGCGACGCGTTCGCCCTTGGCGGCCAGTGGCACCGGGACCGACCGCGAGCCGGCGCAGCGTCCGCCGGACGGGCCGGTGATGCCCAGCGTGTAGCTGATCGTCGAGTGGCCGTCGACGCCAGTCGAAGCCGGCGCCACGAACCTGAGCGTGAACACGGAGGTCCGCCCGCCTGAGGCCGGCGTGACGCTCAGCCCGGTGGCTGCAGGTGTGGAGCGGGCGGAGGTGGAGCTCGTCGAGGCCTGACCGCAGGCGGCCAGCGACACCGCTACGAGCGAGACCGCCGCTGCCAGCCAGGTGCGCCTCATCGCGCGATCGAGTCTACGGGCGCTGGGCTCAGCCGAGCGCGGCGGTCGCGAACCGCTCGAGCTCGCCGCGGGCGTCGGCGGTGACCGGCTCGCCGTGGGCCAGCAACAGCAGGTCGAAGTCGAGCTCAAGCAGCCGCTGGTAAGCGCCGGCAAGGCCACGCTTGGTGCCGGCCGGATCGTCCATCAGCTCGTCGGGCACGAACGCGAGCCCGGCTAGGCCCGGCCCGCGAACGACGCCGTCGGCGCATGCGAGCGCCCTGTGAGCCGGGATGTGCAGCGCGGTCTCGTCGGGGCAGATCGAATCGACCTCGTAGACGTGGATCGCGCCTGGGAGCTCGTCACCGAACTCAAACGGGGTTACAGGTCCACGACCCTCGAGCTCGTAGCAGCCGTTGGCGATGCAGTGGACCTCGGAGCCGAAGCGCTCGCGCAGCTTCCACGAGTCGCGGTCGTGGTGGCGGTTGGAGAGCACGATGTGCTCGGGGGTCGAGACGCGCTCGAAGAAATCGAACCCTTGCGGAGGCACCAGGGGGTCTAGCAGCACCCGCTCGGAGGCGAGATAGTACGAGCTCACATCGCTGTTGATATGCGGGTGGCGCGCCGTCCAGTGCCAGAGTCCGGGGGTCAGTTCACGCATCGAGTGGCAGGGTAACGGGGCCGGCCGCGCGAATTACACCAAGAACGTTGATCTGTCAACTAGAATGTAGGTATGGCAACAGTCGCTGATAACCGTTTGGACGGTGCTGCTCTCGACGCGTGGCGCAGTTATCTGCAGAGCCATGCATCGATCATGCGCGTGCTCGATGCCGAGCTGGTGGCCGAACACGGGATGACGACCCGGGACTACGAGGTGCTCCTGTACCTGTCCCAGGCTCCCGATCACAAGATGGCGATGTCGGCGCTGGCCGAACGGACGATGCTCACCCGGTCTGGGATCACGCGCCTGGTCGACGGGCTCGTCGCGTCCGGGCTGATCGAACGGGTCGCGTGCTCGCGCGATGCCCGCGTGTCGTATGCGCACCTGACGGAGCCTGGCTACGAGAAACTGCGCAAGGCCGGCTGCGCCCACGTGCAAAGCATCAACCGGCTGTTCCTCGAGCACTTCTCGCCGACCGAGGTCGAGCAGCTGGCAGCGCTGCTCAGCCGTCTCCCCGGAGCACACTCCGGGGGCGCCTGCACAGCCGAGTAAGCCGGCCCGCGGCACGCACCTGCGGCTCGTCGCCCCAGCCGCGAGCGCCTCCGTTACGGTTGAGTGCTCAATCCTTGACAGCGCAACTTATCTTGCTAGAATGGTTGTGTAGTCAATTACCACGTTCGCACAAGGAGCCTTACGAATGTCAGCCACCACGATTTCGCCGGACCGCATCGCGACCGGCGTATACGCAATTGACCCGAGCCACTCGAACGTCTCGTTCGAGGTTCGCCACATGGGCATCGCCACCGTCCGAGGCAGCTTCAAGAAGTTCGAGGGCCAGATCGACGCCAGCGGCGACGCCCCGGTGCTCGAGGGCACGGTTGAGGTCGCCACGATCGACACCGGCGACGAGAACCGCGACGGCCACCTCCAGGCGCCCGACTTCTTCGACGTCGCCCAGTACCCGCAGATCAGCTTCCGCTCGACCGGCACCGAGCCGGCCGCCGAGGGTCGGATCAGCCTGCTCGGCGAGATCACAATCAAGGGGATCACGAAGCCGATCGCGCTGACCGGCACGGTCGCCGAGAACGGCCAGGATCCGTGGGGCAACGAGCGCATCGGGCTCGAGCTCGAGGGGAAGATCGATCGCCGTGAGTTCGACCTAAAGTGGAACCAGACGCTTCCGAACGGCAACCTGCTGGTCGCCAACGAGGTCAAGCTGCTCGTCAGCGTCTCGGCGGTCAAGGGCAGCTAAGACGATGAAGATCCTCGCGATCTCCGGCAGCCTGCGAGCAGCGTCGCACAACACGGCGCTGCTGCGGGCGGCCGCAGAACAGGCCCCCGAGGGAGTCGAGATCGAGCTGTACGAGAACCTCGAGGCGCTCCCGCCCTACAACGAGGATCGCGACACTGATCAGCCGCCGGCCGAGGTGCAGCGCCTTCGCGATGCCGTCGGGGCTGCAGACGCAGTTCTGTTCTCGACCCCCGAGTACAACACGACGATTCCCGGTCAGCTCAAGCAGGTGATCGACTGGGGCTCACGCCCGCATCGTCAGTCGGCTCTGTGGGGCAAGCCGGTCGCGGTGATCGGCGCGAGCGTGACCGACTACGGCGCGATGTGGGCCCAGGACCACTTGCGGCGGGCGCTCGGGATCGCCGGCGCGCGGGTACTCGATGAAGAGTTTCCGGTCGCCAGGGTGGGTGAACTGTTCGACGCCGACGGCCGGCTGACAGATCCGGCCACCCGTGAGCGGCTGGCGCAGCTCGTCGACGATTTGGTCGCGCACCACCACTCGTACGCGCAGGCGGCGTAAGCTCGATGGCGGTGACGACTTCAGCTCAGACCGGCAGGCCGACCGCGATCGATCCCCGCACGACGATGGGCGCCGTGCGGCTCAACGTGTCCGACCTCGCCCGCTCGCGTGCCTTCTACGAGCAGGGGCTCGGGCTGCGGGCGATGGAGCTGGACAACGGCGCGGTCGCGCTCGGTGCCGGTGAGGGGCGAGCGCTGGTGCAGCTGTATGGGGACGGCTCGGCACCGAAGCTCGACCGGCGCGCGACCGGGCTGTTCCACCTCGCGATGCTGGTGCCCTCGCGGCGCGATCTCGCGTTCGCGCTGCAGCGGCTCCTGGCCGCGCGCTGGCCGCTCGACGGCGCCTCGGACCATCTGGTCAGCGAGGCGCTCTACCTGTCCGACCCTGACGGCA
>JBKQJQ010000349.1:0-2533 GCA_052147875.1 Solirubrobacteraceae bacterium
CGGAGTTGGAACAGGTGCACGGACCAGTCAGTGACTATGAGGCGGCGGCGGCCAGGTCCGAGTGGCCGTGAGGCATGAGTCGGCGAAGGCGAGCCCGCCCGCGTGCGGTGGGCGTGATGGTGCTCGACAACGAGGGAATGTCGAAGGCAGCCACTGACCGTGCGATGTATGTGCGGCTGAAAGTGGTCTATGAGGAAGGGCACCGGGTGGTGACCTCCGCCGCCATCCTGGCCGAAATCCTCCGGGGTGGAACCTGTGATGCTGCGGTCCACCGGGTGCTGGCCCGGGTAGGCGTGGAGCCGGTCAGCGAAGCGATCGGCCAGCGGGTCGGCTATCTGATCGGGGCTGCTGGAATGTCATCCGAGCACGCGGTGGACGCGATGGTGGCCGCGACTGCGATGGAGGCAGCGGAGCAAGCAGAAGCGGCCGACCGGGCCGCCTCGGTACTGATCATCACGTCCGATATGCCTCATCTCACAAAGCTCGTCGCGGGCCGGACCGGTATTGCCGTAGCGCACGTCAGCAAGCTCGGCAGAGCGCGATGACGTCCTGGCGCTAGCCGCCGCCGAAGCACACGAATGGGCTGAACGACTCGCCGGCCGTGGCCTCGGCGAGCGCCTCAGCGGGCCTGGTCCCGGCCGCGAGCAGGCGGTGATAGGCGGTCATCATGCCGACGACGTCGTCGTCGCCCACCCGGATGACGCTGGAGGTCACCGTCCCGGTGCCGATATAGAGCAGGGCGGCGGTGAAGCCGAGGATCTCCTCGCCGGGACGCACGACGGTCCGCCCGACGTCGCAGGATGACAGGACCACGTGCCGGGGTGCGGCCGTGAGCTGCTGGATGTCGTAGGCCATGAGCGGGCCGTCGGCCAGGTCGATCCTGGAGAACAGGAAGTTCTCCTGGTCGTGGTGCCCGTGCGCGGCTAGGTGCGCGAGCGGGGCGCCGTCGAGGGCATGCAATGTGGCGCTGACGGTGGCCTTTTCCGCGAACAGCGGCTCGCAGCCCGGATAGGACTTGGCTATCTCGGTGACCTCCCGGGCCGCGTGAGCCAGGTCCGGCCCCGCCACCAGCAGCGGCGGCCCGGCCCCATATCTTCTGATGGCCGAGAGTCCACTTACGGGTGGGCTTTCCGCGTTTAATAGGCCGCAGTCGACCCCTTGTTGCGCGGCGCGTCTCCAGCCCTCACACGCCGGCCCGGCCAGCTCGATACTTCTCGGAAGCGACTCGGACCTTGCCAATCGAAGCTCGAGGGCGGGTGTCTCTGGAGGACGGCCCGCGGCTTGCGCGGCATTCGGTCCGTCGAGCGCGTGCCTCACGAACTCGACGACGCGAAAGCGGTGCCGGAAGGCTGCGGATCAGGGCAGGATGTCGTTCAGCGTCGCCGTGAACCGCTCGCCCGACTCCTCGAGCTCGCCCTCAATGTGCAGGCGTGCCGGGCCGGTCTCGGTCCACAGGTCGAGGAAGTAGACCCAGCCCGGCATGTCCGGATCGTCGGACTTGGCGATCGCCTCGACCTGGTAGACCTCGCGTGGCGGCAGCACCAGCGACTCGGGGCAGTCGTCCTCGACGCGACGGCGCAGGTCCTCGACTCTGAGCCGATCGCCAGACGCCATGCGGAGCTCCTCGTACTCGCCGTCCACGACAAGGCCGACGACGTCCTCCAGTGCCCGGTATATCGGCTCGGGCATCAGCTCGAGCGATTCGACGATCTCGCCCCGTCCGCCCAACTCGTGGTTCGGCGTCAGGTCGAGCCGGCTGTAGAAGTAGTCCTCGCACGCCTCGCGCGCCTGGCGCCGGACGCCCTTGGACAACCCCGCGGTGCCGAGCGCAAAGACCGCCGCATCGATCGCCTCCTCGAGCGTTCCGTGGCGGCGCGTCAGCTGCGCGGTGACCGCGCGACCGTGCTCCGTTTCGCGCGCCAGTGATGAGCCGTCCAACAGAATCGAGGGAGCGTCGTGACGGCTGTAGCCCACGCAGGCCCGCACCGCCGAATGAAGGACGATAAGGTGGTCGCCCATTACGCCCGCACGGGTGATGGATCGCCGATTGTCATCCGGATCGGGCAGCTCGCCGAACGCGTGGTGGTAGCGCTCCCATGACTACGCATCCTACGAGGCGGGCGCCCGTCGTGGACAGGCTCCGAGACCCGCAGAGCGGGGAAAGCGAGCAGGTCAGCGGCGAGTGCTTTTCGTCATCCGGGCGCCGTCGGACTGAACGATCGCAAGGGCTATGACTCGATCGCGCCGAGGACCGTTCGTGCGCGATCGCTTCGGCACGGGGCGATCGTCGACTCGGTCATCCGACGGCGACTTACTCGGCGAAGAGGAACGCCCGGAGCCGAGCAAGTACCCGACGAGCTGGGCTGCCGCTCGCACGAGAAAGCAGGATGTCTCGTGTCCAAGGCTGTGACCCGAGGCCAATGTCAAGATGGGGCAGGGTTCTCATCTGATGGGCACGGATCGCAGCGACCAGCCAGCGAGTCCCGTGGCGGCACGCGCCGCCACCGTCGTGGTGCTGTCGCTCGGTGTGGGC
>JBKQJQ010000350.1:0-12016 GCA_052147875.1 Solirubrobacteraceae bacterium
TGCGGATTCCCGAAACTAGGCTCGACAATGCTCAAGCTCAGGTTGAGGTCGAGCCAAATTTCGGCGTCTTGACCTTGATCGCCCAAGCGCAAGATGTATAGTCGCCGCCCATGCCGCCGGTCACTGAATCGTTCTCCAAGCCACTCGCAGCACCCGAGCGATCGCTCGTTCAACGTATGGAAGCGCTTCAGCGCGCCAACCAGATCCGCAGCCGGCGCGCGCAGCTGAAGCGCGACCTGAAGGCAGGGCGCCAGCCGATCCATGAGCTCCTGCTTCAACCGCCGGATTACCTGGAGACAGCGAAGGTCTTCGACCTCCTGCTGGCGGTCCCGAAGTACGGCCGGGTGAAGGTCAACAAGATCCTCTCCCAGTGCCGCATCTCCCCGAGCAAGACGCTCGGTGGTCTGTCCGAGCGCCAGCGGGCAGAGCTCGTGACGCTGATGCGGCGCCGCTGAGCGCGCTGCACAAGGCCGCTGTGGCCAGGGTGTTCGTGATCACCGGCCCCTCGGGGGTCGGCAAGGGCACCCTGATCCGCGGGCTGCTTGAGCGCATGCCTGAGCTACAGCTGTCCGTTTCGGCGACTACCCGCGCGCCTCGGCCGGGTGAGGAGAACGGCACCCACTACCACTTCATGGACCGTGAAGAGTTCGCCCGCCGGGTCCTGAACGATGAGTTCGTCGAGCACGCCAACTATTCGGGCGCCAGCTACGGCACGCTTCGCTCTGAGCTCGACGGGCGGATACGCGCCGGCACACCCGTGGTGCTCGAGATCGAGGTCCAGGGGGCACGTCAGGTGCGCGAGGCGATGCCTGAGGCGTTGGCAGTGTTCATCGCACCGCCGTCGCGCGACGCGCTGCGCGCGCGGCTGGTGGGGCGCGGCACCGACGCCGCAGAGCAGATCGAGCAGCGGATGCGGACCGCCGAGCGGGAGCTCGAGGCGCAGCCGGAGTTCGCCCACGTGGTCGTCAACGACAGGCTCGAGCAAGCGACCGACGAGCTCGAGCGGATCGTGCTCGACGCACTTGCTTCAAAAGCGTGACGGGCCGCTAACCTAAAAGCCCCCGACGAAGGACTGAACACGTGATCTCACCCCGTATCGACAAGCTGCTCGACCACGTCGACTCCGACTACGCGAGCGTGATCGTGGCCGCCAAACGAGCGCGCCAGATCAACTCCTACTACCACAACCTCGGTGAGGGGACGTTCGACGAGTTCCCGCCGCCGATGGTCGATACGCGTTCCAAGAATTACCTGACGATCGCGCTCGAAGAGGTCGCTCAGGGCAAGCTCAAGTACCACTACCGCTGAGCCCGGGATCGGTGCGCCGCTCCACCGGCTTGCAGATGAGCAGACCGTAGGGAGCCAATGGCCCGGTTGCTGCTCGGCGTGAGCGGTGGGATCTCGGCCTACAAGGCGCTCGAGACCGCGCGCCTGGCGATCAAAGCCGGGCACTCGGTGCGCGTCGTCCAGACCGAGGCCAGCAAGCGGTTCGTCGGGCCGCCCTCATTTGAAGCGATCACGGGCGCGCCGGTGCTGACCGGCGAGTTCGAGCCCGACCCGATCCGGGGCGCCTTCCCCGGCGACGAGGCGCCGGAGCGCAGCCCGATCTCGCATCTAGCGCTGGTGCAGCGCGCGGACGCCTATCTGATCGCGCCTGCAAGCGCCAACACGATCGCGAAGCTCGCTCACGGGTTGGCCGACAACCTGCTGACAGCGGCGGCGCTGGCCGCGCGCTGTCCGGTGCTCGTCGCGCCGGCGATGAACAACCACATGTACCTGCACCCGGCCACGCAGGCAAACCTGGAACTGCTGACCGCGCGCGGGGTCACGGTGATCGCGCCCGACGAGGGGGAGCTTGCGTCGCATGGCGAGCACGGCATCGGTCGCCTCCCTGACCCGGTGCGGCTCCTGGCGGCGGTCGAGTCGGCGCTCGCCGGCGGCTCACACGCGCTGCTCGGCGTCAGGGTGCTCGTCACCGCCGGCGGCACGCGCGAGCCGATTGACAGCGTTCGCTTCATTGGCAACAGCTCGTCGGGCCGGATGGGGTTCGCGCTCGCGCGGCAGGCGGCCCGTCGTGGGGCCGAGGTGACGCTGCTGGCCGCCAATACGCGGCCGTCGGCGCCCGCCGCCGTCAGGGTCGTCGAGGTCCAGACTGCGGCGCAGCTCAAAGCAGCCTGTGAACGAGAGTTCGACGGCTGCGACGTGTTACTGATGGCTGCCGCGGTCGCCGATTTCCGCCCTCGCGAGCCCGCCGACCACAAGCTCAAAAAGGATCTCGGGCCGCCGACGATCGAGCTCGAACCGACGGCCGACATCCTCAGCGGCCTCGCCGACCGGCGCCGGCCCGGCCAGCTGCTGGTCGGCTTCGCGGCCGAGCACGGCGAGCGGGCGGTCGAGTACGGCGCCGAGAAGCTCGAGCGCAAGCGACTGGACGCCGTGGTGGTCAACGACATCTCGCAGCCGGGAATTGGATTCGACGCCGCCGACAACGAGGTCACGATCGTGCTCGCCGGTGGCCGCCGCCTCCGCGTGTCGAAGGCGAGCAAGGAAGAGGTCGCTGGGGTAATACTGGACGAGGTGGAGTCGCTGCTAGCGGGGAAGGAGACTGACGATCGAGCCATCCGAGCACACGCCGACCGCGCCACAAGAGTTTGAGGCGTTCACCGCGGTTGGGAGGGCGATCGCGGACAACGTGACCAAGGCGGTGGAGATTCGCCGCCAGACACTCGACGAGCTGATCGTCGCGCTGCTGGCCGAGGGCCACGTGCTCGTCGAGGACTATCCGGGTGTCGGCAAAACGGCGCTCGCGCGGGCGCTGGCGCGCTCGATCGACTGCCAGTTCGCGCGCATCCAGTGCACGTCAGACCTGTTGCCCGCCGATGTCGTCGGCACCAACGTCTACGACCAGCGTGAGCAGCGATTCGAGTTTCGTCCCGGACCGGTGTTCGCCAACGTGGTGCTGGTCGACGAGATCAACCGCGCGTCGCCGAAGACGCAGTCGGGGCTGCTCGAGTGCATGCAGGAGCGCCGCGTCACCGTCGACGTGCAGACGCACGAGCTCGCGCGGCCGTTTCTGGTGCTCGCGACCCAGAACCCGATCGAGTACGAGGGGACATACCCGCTCCCCGAGGCGCAGGTCGACCGCTTCATGATCCGGATCTCGCTCGGCTATCCCGAGCGCTCGGCGGAGGCGGGGATGCTGGCCGCGCACGAGACCGGCGACAGGGTGCTGGCGCTGCGTCCGGTCGCGACCGCCGCCGAGGTGCTCGCCGCCCAGGACGCGGCCGCGCGCATCCAGGCCGCGGCACCGCTGCGCGACTACGTCGTGCGCCTGCTGTGGCGGACGCGCGAGGACCCCCGCGTCGACCTGGGCGCGAGCCCACGCGCCGGTTTGATGCTGCTGCGGGCCGCGAAGGCGCACGCGATGATGGCCGGGCGCGACCACGCGCTGCCCGACGACGTCCAGGCGCTCGCGCACTCGGTGCTCGCTCACCGGCTGGTACTCGCGCCCGAGACGCCGCATGCGGCCGCCAACGACGTGATCGCCGACGCCGTTTCCGCGACCAGGGCGCTGTGATGAGGGCGCCGCGGCTGCTCGCCAAGCGGGCCGCGGCGGTGGCGCTCGCCGGGCTGGTCCTGACCGTGGTCGCGTTCCTGTTCGATGCGTCGCCGCTGTTCGTCCCCGGGATCGCGCTCGTCCTGATCGGGGCCGTGGCACCGGCGTGGGTCTGGCTCAGCGCCCGGGGCGCCCAGGCTCAGCGCCATCTGCAGGCCGAGCGCGTCGTCGAGGAACAGACGCTGGCGGCGACGATCGAGGTGCGACGCAGCCGACTGGGACTGCCCGGTGCCGAGGTCGTCGACCCGTTCACCGGCTCGCGCCTCGAGCTCGGCGGACCGCTGTCGCCGTTCCGCGGCGGGCGGATCGCCAACGTCCGGGTCGTCACCCGCTTCCCGCGACGTGGCCTGCAGGAGCTGGCACCGCCGGCGCTGGTGGTCCGCGACCCACTCGAGCTGGCACGAGTCGAATGCACCAGCGCGGCGCCCCCGCAGCGCCTGCTCGTGCTCCCGCGCACCGAGCGAGTCCGGTGGCTCGATTCCGGCACCGGCCGCAGTCTCCAGCTGCCCGACGGCCGATCTCCGGCCGAGGCGTTTGCAGCCGTCGACGTAGACGGGCTGCGCCCATACCGGCAGGGAGCGCCCGCCAGCCGCATCTACTGGCCCGCGGTGGCCCGCGGCGCAGGGTTGATCGAGCGGCGACTGCGGGCCGACGGCGACACGCGACCGCTGGTGGTGCTCGACGCCCGCGACTCGAGCGCGCGCCCGACGCTGGTCGATGCCGCCGTCCGCGCCGCCGCGTCGTTGACGCTCGAGTTCGCGCGCCTGGCCGGCTGCGGGCTGCTGCTGCCCGGTGAGCAGCGCGTGACGACGATCGACCGCGAGCTGAGCACGTGGCCGGCGGCGATCGCGCGCCTGGCGCTGGTCGAGGGCGGCCCGGACGCCAGGCCGCCGGCACTCGGCCCGACGGGTGGGCGGCTAGGCCCAATGATCTACGTCGCGGCGCGGCCGCCGGAGCGCCTGGCAGCGCTCAACAGCGGGCAGGGCCTGATCCTGCTGGTCGTTCCCAGCCAGGGCCTGAGCGACGGCCGCCCGCGGGGCGTGCGCGGACCGATGCGGGCGACGCTCGAGGTGTGCGGCTGCCGAGGGTTCCTGCTCGGTGCGGGCCGCGAGCGAGAGCGGGTCAAGGCCAGAGAGGTCAGCGCGGCATGAGCGCCGGGGCGCAGACCGTCACCGTCGCGCCGAGCTTCGAGCGGTCGACGCCGGGCGACACCCGTCAGCTTTCGGACGCGACGCGCCGCCTGATCCGCCTGGCGAGCTTCGCCGCGCTGGCCCTGTATGGCGTGATTCGCTGGGGCACGCTGCTCAGCCCGACGCCGACCTGGCGGCTGGTCGGGTTGGCGGTGCTGGCGACCGTCGTCGCCGGCAGCGCGCCGCCGCTTCGCCGGTACGGTCTCTGGGCGCCGATCCTGGTGGCGTTCTTGATCTGCCTGCTGGCGTTCCCGGTCGCGGGGCTGCGGTGGCATTCATTCATCGAACTGCGGATCGCGGTCAGCGCCCGGCAGATCGGCACCGGCCTCGCGGCGCTCCCCAACGCGCTGGTCCCCTACAGCGGCTCAAGCCACGACGTGCGGCTCGTGATTGCGCTCGGCGCGGCCGTGCTGCTGCTCGACTCAGCGCTCGTGCTCGCGTTTGCCCCGCCCGCGTTCGGCGACGCCCGGCGGGCGGGGGCGGCGCTGCCGCTGATAGCGCTCGCGGTCGTTCCGGCGACGCTCGTTCGCCCAGAGTTCCCCTACCTCGAGGGACTGCTGCTGTTCGCGCTGCTGGCGCTGTTCATGTGGGGCGAGCGGATCCGGCGCGACGCGTTCGGCCCGGCACTCGGCTTTGCGGCACTGGCGGGGATCGTGGCCGCGGTGGTCGCTCCGCGCCTCGATGCACACAAGCCGCTGCTCAATTACCGCGCCTGGACCGGGACGGCGGCGCACGTGAGGGTCGACTCCTTCGACTGGAACCAGACCTACGGGCCGCTTCACTGGCCGCACGTCGGTCATCAGGTGATGACCGTCCGTGCCAAGACGGGCGACTACTGGAAGGCCGAGAACCTCGACGTCTTCAACGGAACCGATTGGGTGGCTGGGACGACTGGAGGCGAGCCGGCGCTGCCGCCGCCGCGCCCGGCATCGGTCGCGCGTTGGACACAGACGATTGACGTGACGATCACGGGCATGACGACCACCGACGTGATCGCGCCCGGCGAGGCGGCGCTGCCGTACGATATTCCAGGCGGGGTGCTCGCGGGCATCGACCCGGGCCGCTGGGTCGCCGAACGGGGGCTCGGTCCGGGCGCCAGCTACCAGGTCACGAGCTACTCTCCGCACCCGTCGGCTGCCCAGCTCAGCCACGCCGGCCGCGCTTACCCATGGACGGCGCTGGCCCCGGATCTGTCGCTCACGATTCCCGTGCGGGGCTCGCTGGAGGAGCAGTACCCGGAGGCGATCTTCGGTCCGTTTCACGCGCCGACCAGGACCCGTCTGCAGCAGGGCGGCGTGCCGGAGCCCGGACCCAGCATCGGCATACTGATGGCGGACTCGCCTTACGCGGCCGCCTACCTGCTCGCCCAGCGCCTCGCCGCCGAGTCAAAGACGCCCTACGCGTTCGTCGAGAACGTGCTGCGCTACCTATCGCACGGCTACGCCTACAACCAGAACCCACCCCTGACCGACTTCCCACTCGCGACCTTCCTGTTCAACGACAAACGTGGCTACTGCCAGCAGTTCTCGGGCGCGATGGCGCTGCTGCTGAGGATGGGCGGGGTCCCGGCACGCGTCGCGGCCGGGTTCACGTCGGGCACCTTCAACCGCGCCACCGGCCAGTGGGACGTGACCGACATCGACGCGCACGCGTGGGTCGAGGCGTGGTTCCCGGACTACGGCTGGGTGCGGTTTGACCCCACGCCGGCGGTCGCGCCCGCCCGCGGCGGCGTCACGGCCCCCGGGCTCGCGAAGATCCTCAACGGGGGCAACGGGTCGCTGCCGACCCCGGTTACGCACGGCAACAGGTCCACGAATGCCGCCTCGACCTCCAACCGGCACGGCTCGGGCTCGGGCATCACGCCGCTGCTGATCGTCCCCGTGCTCGCGATCCTGGTGGCGCTCGGACTGCTGGTGCGGACGCTGCTGGCGCCGGCACCGGACGCCGACGATCTGCTTGCGGAGCTCGAGCGGGCGCTCGCCCGCACGCGACGGCCGCTGCAGACGCAGACGACGCTCGCGGCGCTCGAGCATCGGTTCCGTGACTCGGCGGCGGCGGCCGGCTACATCCGCGCGCTGCGACTGGTCCGCTACTGTGGCGCCGCGGAGCAGCCGACCGCTCACGGGCGGCGCGCGCTGCGCGCTGAGCTGCGCGATGGGCTCGGCCTGCCCGGTCGCGTGCGTGCGCTGTGGGCGTTGCCGCCCAGGCTGCCGCTGCATCTGAGACGGCGGGCAGGGCATTAAACTGGGTGTAGTGAACGACGTCTATGACCTATTCCGGCGCGGCACGGAGCTGCTCGAGGCGGGTCACCACCACCAAGCCACGATTCCGCTTGCGCGGGCGCGCGATCTGGCGCCCGAGCAGACGTCGATTCGAGAGGCGCTCGGCCGGGCGCTGTTTCACAGTCAGCGCTACGAGCAGGCGGCGCAGGAGTTCCAAGCGGTGATCGACCGCGCGCCGACCAATGACTACGCATTGTTCTGTCTCGGCCGGTCGCTGCAGCTACTCGGGCGCCATGCCGAGGCCCGCAAGCCGCTGGCGCTGGCCGCCTGTCTGCAGCCCGGCCGGCGCGACTATCGGCTGTACCGCGACCGCGCAAGGGCCCGCGCGAGCGACGTCCGGGACCGCTAGCGAATGCCACATACGGGGCGCATAAAGTCCTCTCGACAGGCGTTCACAAGTGCCGTAGCAGTGCTACGCTGAGGACACAGCTTTCGTGCCGGGCGCTTCCCGGTGGCAGTTCTGAAAGTGGGCGCCCGCCCGCTTTTTTTGTGAGATTTATCGATGGAGGAGAAGTTGACGCCACTACAGACCGAGATCGAAGCAAGGCTCGCCACAGCCGAGCCTGAGGTCGAGGTGCTGCTGGCGGAAGTCACATCCGGCTCGACCCTTCGGCTGTTCATCGACCACCCTGACGGCGTGACACTGGCGCTCTGCGAGCGGGTCTCGGGTCACCTCGGCGATTACCGGCAACGGTACTCGCTGGAAGTGTCCTCGCCCGGCCAACAGCGGCCGCTGACAAAGCCCCAGCACTACACGCGCTTCCTCGGCCAGCGCGCCCACGTTCGTCTGCGCGAAGCGTCGGAGGGCCATCGTCAGCTGACTGGCGAGCTCGTCGGAGCCTCTGACCGGGACGTTACGATCGCCGCCCCCGACGGGGTCGTGACGATCCCGTACGAGCAGATCGCCCGCTCAAACCTCGTACCCGGAGACTGAGTTCATGTCCAAGGAAATCGTTGAGGCCGTACGGGGCCTCGCAGCGGAGAAGAACATCTCGCACGAGAAGCTGATGGAGGCGCTCGAGGACGCGCTGTTGTCGGCCTACAAGAAGACTCCGGGGTCGGCCCCATACGCGAAGGTGGAGATGGACCGCGACAGCGGCGACTTCATCGTCTGGGAGCTGAAGATCCCGCCTGAACTCGAGGAGCAGCTGCTGATCGAGGCGACCGAGGAGCAGCAGCCGACGGTCGATCCCGAGACCGGCGAGATGCGCGAGACACCCGAGCCCGAGATCGATCTCGAGAAGCTCAAGGAGTACGAGGATCAGATCGAGATCGAGGATGTCACCCCGCACGACTTTGGGCGGATCGCCGCCCAGACCGCCAAGCAGGTGATCCTGCAGCGGATCCGCGAGGCCGAGCGCGACATGATGTTCGAGGAGTACCGCGACCGTGTCGGCGAGCTGATCACGGGGATCGTGCAGCAGTCGGACTCGCGGTACACGCTGGTCCAACTGCGCGAGCGGGTCGAGGCGCTACTGCCCAAGTCAGAGCAGGTCGACGGCGAGCGCTACGACCACTCGCAGCGGATCAAGGCCGTGATCAAGGACGTCTCGAACTCGACCAAGGGCCCGAGCATCATCGTCTCGCGCCGCGACCCTGAGCTGATCAAGTCGCTATTCGAGCTCGAGGTGCCCGAGATCGCCGACGGCCTGGTGGAGATCACCGGTGTCGCGCGCGAACCGGGTTACCGCTCGAAGATCGCGGTCGTCTCGCATGTCGACGGAGTCGACCCGGTCGGCGCCTGCGTCGGACCGCGTGGCTCGCGCGTGCGGATGGTCGTCTCCGAGTTGCGCGGCGAGAAGATCGACATCATCCCCTACAACGACGAGCCTGCGCGGTTCGTCGCCAAGGCGCTGTCGCCCGCGCGCGTACGCGAGGTGCTGGTCGACGACGCAGGCAAGCAGGCGACCGTGATCGTGCCCGACGACCAGCTGTCGCTGGCGATCGGTCGCGAAGGGCAGAACGCGCGCCTAGCGGCGCGGCTGACCGGCTGGCGGATCGACATCCGTTCCGAGACCGAGTTCGCCGCCGAGGAGGCCGAGCACGGCTACGACGAGGAGGACGCGCAGCAGGGCCGCTGCGCGGCGATCCTGTCCAACGGCCGCCGCTGCCCGAACGCCGCACTGCCGGGTTCACGCTACTGCGGGATCGAGGCGCACCAGGCGCTGGCAAACAAGGACACCGATCAGGTCGACGCGCCAGAGGAGCAGCCGGCCACGGCGGGGGACGCTGCCGGTACGACGCCCGAGGGCGCTGCCGACGAGGCTGCCGAGACCGGCGCGGATGCCGCTCCTGAGGCCGCCAACGGCGCGGAAGCACCTCCGGAGGCCGCGAATGGCGCCGTCGAGCAGAGCCCAGCCGATCCGGCGACAGCCGAGGGCGCGGGTTCCGAGGCGACGTAGACTGACGAAGGCATGAACAAACGCGTCCATGAGATCGCCAAGGAGCGTGGGCTTGCAGCCAAGGACGTCCTCGCTCGCCTCAAAGCCGCTGGAATTGAGGTCAAGGCCTCCTCGTCGTCAGTCGATGAGGACGTCGCCGCGCGCGTGCTCGCAAACGGCGGCGGTACGCCCGCGCCGGCCGCCGCCAAGGCTGACGGCGCAAAGGTGAAGAAAGCGGGCGCTGAGGACACGAAGGCCGAAAGCTCAGCCGCCCCCACTCGGGCACAGGTCAGCGCACCACAGGCCGCCGAGCCGCCAGCCGACCCCGCGGCACCGAGCCCGACCGCAGGCGCACCGGCGCGTGAGCAGCCCGCCGATGCTGGGCGCAGCCAAGCGGGCGAGCATGCCCACAAGCGTCCGACGCGCGACTCGCTGCAGGGTGAGCGCGCCCCCGGCAATGCCGGCGGGCGGCGCCGAGTTGTGATCGACTCCCAGGCCTCCCGACGTGCCGGCGGGACTGGCGGCGGCCCGCCGCAGTCCAACCAACCTCCGCGCCGCCAGCGTCGCGGGCGGCGGCGCCGCGGCGTCTACGACGAAGAGGCGGAGTCCCGGCCCTCGCAGCCGGCCCCGTCCGCGCCCGGCACGATTCAGATCATCTCCGGCTCGACGGTCAAGGACGTAGCCGAATACCTCGACGTCCGCGTCCCCGAGGTCGTCAAGAAGCTGATGGAACTGGGCGACATGAAGACCCAGACGCAGACACTGTCAGACGACACGATCACGGTTCTGGCATCGGAGTTCGGAAAGGACGTCGAGATCGTCCACTCCGAGGACGAGGAGGTGTCCGAGCCGGTGTTCAACGATTCCGACGAGGACCTCGTCGAGCGCGCGCCGGTGGTCACGATCATGGGTCACGTCGACCACGGCAAGACGTCGCTGCTGGACGCGATCCGCGAGACCCAGGTCGCGGCCGGCGAGGCCGGCGGGATCACGCAGCACATCGGTGCCTACCAGGTCCACCACGACGGCCACATGGTGACGTTCCTCGACACGCCGGGCCACGAGGCGTTTACGGCGATGCGCGCCCGCGGCGCGAAGGTGACCGATATTGCGGTGATCGTGGTCGCCGCCGACGACGGCGTCAAGCCTCAGACAGAGGAGGCCATCGACCACGCCAAGGAGGCCGGCGTGCCGATGCTGGTCGCCGTCAACAAGATCGACAAGGAGGGCGCACAGCCCGACCGCGTCCGCACCGAGATGACCGCACTGGGCCTGCAGCCGGTCGAGTGGGGCGGCGACACCGAGTTCGTCGACGTCTCGGCAAAGACCAAGCAGGGCCTCGACGACCTGCTCGAGACGATCATCGTGATGGCCGAGGTCGAAGAGCTGCGCGCCAACCCGGACGCCGCCGCCTCGGGGAGCGTGATCGAGTCAAAGCTCGACCCGGGCCGGGGCCCCGTGGTGACGATCCTCGTCAGCCGCGGCACGCTCGAGGTTGGCGACGCGCTCGTCGCCGGGGCCAACTGGGGCCGCGTGCGGGCGATGCACGACTTCATGGGCAACCGGATCGGTCAGGCGCTCCCTGGCGAGCCGGTCGAGGTGCTGGGCTTTGACGGCGTCCCCGAGGCCGGGGAGCACGTCCGCGTTGTCGAGCACGAGCGTCGCGCCCGACAGCTGGCCGGTGAGCGGCTGACGCGGCTAAAGGCCGAGTCGATCGCGCGCCGCAGCGGCAAGCGCGTGTCGCTCGAGGACATCTTCGGCAGCGGCCTGCAGGAGCTCAACCTGGTGCTCAAGGCGGACGTCGCCGGATCGCTGGAGGCGATCGAGGACGAGATCGCCAAGCTCCCGCAGGAGGAGGTATCGGTCAACGTGATCCGTCGTGCCGTCGGCGCCGTCACCGAGTCAGACGTGATGCTGGCCGCCGCCTCCGATGCAGTGATCCTGTCCTTCAACGTGCGCCCGGTTGGCGACGCGCGCTCGGCTGCCGACCGCGAGGGCGTCGAGATCCGCCACTACTCCGTCATCTACCGCGCGATCGACGAGCTACGCTCAGCGATGCAGGGCATGCTGGCGCCCGAGGAGGTCGAGGAGGCGCTCGGCACGGCCGAGGTGCGCCAGATCTTCCGTGCCTCGCGGGTGGGCACGATCGCCGGCTCGCACGTCACCGACGGCAAGATCACGCGCGGCTCCAAGGTCCGGCTTGTGCGCGACGGAACCGTCATCTACGACGGCGAGATCGCGAGCCTGCGGCGCTTCAACGACGACGTTCGCGAGGTCGCCAGCGACTTCGACTGCGGGATCGTTCTGCGCGACTATGCGGACGTCAAGGAAGGCGACGTGCTCGAGACCTACGCGACGCGGCAGGTCGAGCGCGAACTCGCCTAGTCCGGGCGGCTGGTGCCCGGGTTTGTCGCTGTGATGGTGATCGAGCTTCACTTTCCCGATGCCGGGAGCCTGAAGGCCAAGCGTAAGGAGCTGTCGTCGATCAAGGCCCAGCTCCACCGGCGTCTGGGCGCGGCGGTATCGGAGACCGGACACCAGGATCTG
>JBKQJQ010000351.1:0-6187 GCA_052147875.1 Solirubrobacteraceae bacterium
TCCTCGGCGCCGCACTCCTCGTGCGGGCTGATCGTGAACCCGAGGTGGCGGGTCTGGATCGCCTGCTCGTCTTCAGTCAGGGTGATCTTGCCGCCGGTCAGCGGGACACGCTTGACGCAGACGAGGACGTTCATGAGCGCACGCGCGAATTGTCCGGGTCGAAGATCGGCGTCGAGCCCGCGATCGCGACCGTCACCGGATATTGCTCGCCCATGTACTGGACGAGCAGCCGCTCGCCCTCCTTGGCGTGCTCGGGCGGCAGGTAGCCCATCAGGATGTGCTTACCGATCGACGGCCCGGCGCCTGCGCTGGTCACATATGAGCGCCGACCCTTGGCGTCGGTGATCGGGTCGCCGTCAAGCGTCAGGATCGGCTCGCCGCCGAGCATGTAGCGCTTGACGCCTGACTTGGAGCTGTGGTCGTCGACCGTCAGCGTGCACATGTGGGCAGCCGGCGCCGATTCGCGCTGGCGCACGTGCGCCTCCTTGCCGACGAAGCCCTGGTCCTTGACCTTGCCCCATGCCATCCCCGCCTCGATGACGTCGTACTCTCCCTCGAGCTCGGCCCCGTAGGCGCGGTAGCACTTCTCCAGCCGGCCGGTGGTGCCGTATACGCCGGCGCCGACCGGGACCGCGCCGTGTGGCCGCCCGGCCTCGGCGATGATGTCCCATAGCCGCGCACCCTGCTCGATCGGCACATACAGCTCCCAGCCGAGGTCGCCGACGTACGAGATGCGCGAGGCCAGCACCTGCAGCGGCCCGACCTTGATCGTCTTGAAGCGTCCGAACGGGAAGCCCTCATTTGAGACGTCATCGCTGGTGACGTTGGCGAGGATGTCGCGCGCTCGTGGCCCCCACATGCCGAGCGTCGTCCAGGCGTTGGTCTGATCGTGGATCTGGGCGCTGCCGTCCGCCGGCAGGTGGTCCTTGAACCATTTCAGGTCGGACATCCCCCACGCGCCGCCGGTGACGACCCGGAACACGCCGTCGTCGATCCGCATGATCGTCAGGTCGGCCTTGAAGCCGCCGCTCGGTGTCAACACCGGCGTGTAGACGACGCGCCCGACGGCGACATCCATCTGGCGCATCGCGACCCCCTGTACGGCCTCCAGCGCCCCGGCGCCGGTGACGTCGAAGATCGCGAACGCGGTCAGGTCCGTGTAGCCGGCGCGGTCGCGCATCGCCAGGTGCTCGGCGTTGATGATCGGCGACCACCACCGGGCCTCCCACTCGGCCTCGCGCCGGTTGATCCGGTCGCCGTACTCGTCCAGGAGTGACGCGTTGGACTCGTACCACTGCGGGCGCTCCCAGCCGGCGGCCTCGTAGAACACCGCCTGCAGCTCCTGCTCGCGCTCGTAGAACGGCGACAGCTTCACGCGCCGATCCGACTCCCACTGCTCGGAGGGGTGGACGATCCCGTACATCTTGTTGAAACCCTCGCCAACCCGGGCCCGGATATGGGCCTTGGTCTTTTGGTGTGGGTAGGCGCGCGCGATGTTCGACTCGTAGACGTCGATCTCTGATTCGCCTCCGACCATCAGCTCGGCGACGGTCTTACCGGCACCCGGTCCCTCCTTGATCCAGATCGCCGCCGCCGACCACAGCCCGCCGACCTCCGGCGTCTCGCCGATCAAGGGCATCCCGTCATGTGTCACCGACAGCAGGCCGTTGATCGCGTAGCGCTGGCCGACCGTCTCGTCGCCGACGATCTCGGGCATCAGCTCGAGTGCCTGCTCCATCTGCAGCTCGAAGTCGGCCTGCGTGAACGGCAGCTCAGTCGGGCTTAGCGCCGACTCGTCGATCGACGGGATCTCGTCGGCGTCGATCATGATCGGGCGGTGGGCGTAAGAGCCGATCTCGAGCCCGGTCCCGTCCTGGCGCTCGTACATGTTGGTGTCCATGTCGCGGACGATCGGGTAGTCGACCAGCGTCTTGGGGTTGGCGAACAGCGGCGCCGGCCCGATGTCGATCATCTGATGAACGGCCGGCGACAGCGGGATATTCGCGCCCGCCATACTGGCGATCCGCGGGCTCCAGCAGCCGCAGGCGATCACGACCCGGTCGGCTTCGACCTCGCCGCGATCGGTTCGGACGCGCTTGATCCGGCCGTGCTCGACGTCGAGTCCGAGAACCTCGGTGTTCGCCGAGATCGTCATCCCGGCCTGCTGGGCGCGCTCGCGCATGATCGTTGCCGCGCGAAGCGAGTCGACGACACCTGCTCCTGGCGTATAGAAGCCACCCAGCAGGATTGATTCGTTGATGAACGGGACGAGCTCCTTGATCTCATCCGGGGTCAGCAGCGAGACGGGCTCGATCCCCCAGGTCTTGGCTGACACGATCCGCCGCGTCAGCTCCTGCATCCGCGCCTGTGTCCGCGCGACCTCGATCCCGCCGCATTCGAGGAACACGTCGAGATCCTTGTACTGACGCATGCTCTCGAGCGTCAGCGAGGTCATCTCCTTGGAGTGGTCGACGGGGAAGATGAAGTTCGAAGCATGTCCGGTCGAGCCGCCCGGGTTGGGCAACGGGCCCTTGTCGATCAGCGTGATGTCCGTTTCGCCGAGCTGCGTCAGGTGATACCCGACGCTGTTGCCGACGATCCCTGCCCCGATTACGACCACGCTCTGACGCGCGGGCAACTGCCTCGACTCCGTAGCCATGGCTCTGATATATCAGATGCAGGTCAGGAGCGTCAACGCCGCGGAGAGGTAGACTCGGGGCTCGGCCGGCAACACCTGCAAATCGACGCGCGGGGGGTAGCCAATGCGCATCTGCAGTTCGAGCGTCGGCCCGGCGACGGTCATCGGGATCATCGCCGCTGTCGCTCTGGCGGGCGGCGCATCGGCGGCCAGTACTCCGGCGAGCGGTGCCAGCGGCGCATCGGCCGCCAGCACTTCGGTTAGCGCGACCTCCGCCGCGGCAATCAGCGTCGCAAAGCCGTGCTACGTCAACAAATCACGGCGCAATCGCGCGCCGATGACGGTGACCGGGTCTGGGTTTGCTCCCGGAGGCGAGGTGCAGATCTCGAGCAGCGACGGCTCTGTGATGGGCGAAACGACCGCCAGCACGCTCGGGACGATCGCATTCACCACCTACGCTCCGGACCCGTCGTTCACGGTGCCCGGCGCACAGATGGTCACCCTGACCGCCACTGAGCCCACGGCGACGATCACCACGACGATCCCCGTGACGGTCGCTCCGTTGGCGGTCGGGATCATGCCCGCCCAGGCGGTGCCAAGCCAGAAGATCACCTGGTACTTCTCCGGGTTCGAACCCGGCAAGCTGATCTTCGGCCACTACCTGCGCCAAAAGCAGGTGGTGCTGACTCGTTTCGGCCGCGCGAGCGGAGCCTGCGGTGTGCTCAAGACCAAGGCGCTGCTGTACCCGGGCGGCCACCCGCGCTACCACCTCTACGGGCTACAGCTCGACGACTCCCGGCGCTACAGCAAGCGCTCGACGCCCAGACTTGACAAGGAGCTCCAGTTCCTGCTGGTCTCGGTGCCCCGGGCGCACCCGCGAAGCTAGCGCCCCGCAACCCGATCGGCGAGCTTCGCGATCGGCGACGGCCGCCCGTGCTCGTGCTCGCGACGGTCGGCGAGCCCGTACAGCGCGTAGATGCTGCGCGCGCCGATCAGCCGCAGTGGCTCCGGCTCCCACGCGCGCGCCGGGTGGTTGACCCACGGCAGTCGCGCCAGCTCGGTGTCGCGTCCGAGTACCAGGTCACGGAGCGTGCGCCCGGCTAGATTTGTCGCCGCGACACCCTCGCCCGCGTAGCCGCCGGCATACCCGAGCCCGGTCGAGCGGTCCACGCCGACCGCCGGGCACCAGTCGCGCGAGACGCCCAGCACGCCGGCCCAGGCGCGCGCGACTGAGACGCCGGCCAGAGCCGGGAACAGCCCCACGAGCCGCTCCTGCAGCTCCCGAATCGTCTTCGCAGGCACCGGGCCCTCGCGGTCGGTGCGAGAGCCGAACCGGTACGGGACTCCACGCCCCCCGATCGCGATCCGGCCGTCGGCCGTCCGCTGCGAGTACGTGTACAGATAGGAGCCATCGAGGATCGTCTCGGCCGCCTCCCAGCCGATCCGGCTCCAGGCATCGTCACCGAGTGGCTCGGTAACGATCATCGAGCTGTTGAGCGGCAGCAGCGTGCGGCGCTCACCCTCGAGGTCGGCCGTGTAGCCCTCGGTCGCGCGGATCACGAACCGCGCTCGCACGCGGCCGCCCGGCGTCCGGACCTCGCCGGGGGCGAGCTCGACCACTCTGGTCGATTCGTAGATCGTCGCGCCAGCACGCTCGACCGCCTCGCCCAGTCCGCTGACGAGCTTGGCCGGCTGCACGCGGGCGCAGTGCGGCGTGTACAGAGCGCCGCGCCCGCCTCGTATCGCGACTCGCTCCGCAAGCTCGGCTTCGTCAAGCTGCACGGCGGCGAGCTCGACCCCGACCGCCGCCCGCTCGTCCGCGTGCAGTTCACGCAGGCGCGCTAGCTGCGTCTCGCTCTGGGCAACCATCAGGCTGCCGCCGTGCTTGAAGTCGCAGTCGATCCCTTCGCGCTCGACGACGGCAGCCACCTCGCCGACTGTCGCCTGGATCGCCGCCGCCATTGCCCGCGGCGCCTGCGGGCCGCCACGCGATCGCCACGCGTCCGGCGTGCCCGACAGCTTGCCGAGCACCCAGCCGCCGTTGCGTCCCGAGGCGCCGAAGCCGACGCTGCGCGCCTCCAGCACCACCACCTCGAGCTGTGGCTCGGCGCGGCGCAGCTCATACGCGGTCCAAAGCCCGGTCAGGCCACCCCCGACGATGCACACATCGGTCCGAACGTTTGCGGCAAGCGGCGGCCGCGGCACCCGCTGGGGCAGTTGATCGAGCCAGAACGACGGGGTGGAGTCCATGGCGAGGACGGGCGAGGCTAGAGCATCCAGCACCGATTGCGAGTACACCGGCGTCTCGAGGCTGTCAGCATGGCGCGATGCCGACGGACAAGGCAAGAATGCTCGCCGGCGAGTCGTACCTGGCGGACGACGAGGAACTGGTCGCGGACCGCGATCGTTGCCGGAGCGTGCTCGCGCGGCTGAACGCGACCAACATGGCCGACTCCGAAACGCGCACGGCGATTCTGTCCGGGCTGCTCGGGCGGCTGGGTGAGGACACTGAGATCCTGTCGCCGTTTCACTGCGACTACGGCTACCAGATCGAGGTCGGGGCGAGAACGTTCATCAACTTCGGCGCTGTAATCCTCGACTCGGCGCCGGTTCGGATCGGCGATGACGTCCAGATCGGTCCCAGCGTCCAGCTCGCCACCCCGACCCACCCGCTGGATCCGGGCGAACGACGCACCCACATCGAGTCCTCGGCGCCGATCACGATCTGCGACGACGTCTGGCTCGCCAGCGGCGTGATCGTCTGCCCCGGAGTGACGATCGGTGCGGGAACGACCGTCGGCGCGGGAAGCGTCGTGATCCGCGATCTGCCTGCGCGCCATCTGTGCCTTGGCAATCCGTGCCGGCCGATCCGCGAGGTCTAATGGATCTCACAAACGCGGTCCGGTCCGCGTTCCATCTACGTGGTTGCCATCTCCGCACTCGACTGGAAGGCGCTCGAGCACGAGCTCGACGAGCGGGGATTCGCGATCACTGAGCGCGTCCTGGAGCCTGACGAGTGCTCCGAGCTGGCTGCGCTGTTCGACGGCGACGTCTTTCGCTCGACGATCGACATGGCCCAGCACCGATTCGGTGACGGCCGCTACCGTTACTTCGGTCACCCGCTGCCGGAGCCGATCGCCACTGCTCGAGCTGCGTTCTACGAGCACCTGGCACCGGTCGCCAATCGCTGGGCGAAACTGCTGTCGGGCGACAAACCGAGCTTCCCGAGGACGCACCCGGGGCTGGTGGAGCGGTGCCGCGCCGCCGGCCAGACGAGGCCGACGCCATTGCTGCTGCGATACCACCCAGGCGATTGGAACGCGCTGCACCAGGACCTCTACGGTGACGTCTACTTCCCGTTCCAGGTGCTGACCGTGCTCACGAGGCCGGGAATCGATCACGAAGGTGGTGAGTTCGTGCTCGTCGAGCAACGACCGCGAGCCCAGAGCCGAGCGCACGTGCTGGCGCCAGGCCAGGGCGAGTTCGTGATCTTCCCGACGCGCGAACGGCCCAACACCGGCAGGAACGGCTACCACCGGGTTGGCCTGC
>JBKQJQ010000352.1:0-9459 GCA_052147875.1 Solirubrobacteraceae bacterium
CGACGAGCTCGGGCTGCTCAGCCCGAGTGAGCGCTCGGGGGCCGGCTACCGGTTGTACTCACGCGACGACCTCGAGCGACTTCATGAGATCCTGATCTGGCGCCAGCTCGGGTTCTCGCTGGTGGAGATCGTGTCGTTGCTCGACGATCCGGGCCACGATCGCCTGGCCGCGCTCGAGCGTCAGCGCGGGCTGGTCGGGCGCGAGCTCGACCGGCTCGGAGCGCTGGCGGCCGCCGTCGACGCCGCGATCGCGGCGGAGCGAAACGGAACCCCGATCGAGGAGACGAACATGTTCGACGGATTCGACCCGAGCGAGTACGAGGACGAGGCGAGCGAACTATGGGGGACACCGACGCCTACCTCGAGTCGGCGCGCCGGACCCGGTCCTATGGCGAGGCGGAGTGGGCGTCGATTCGGAGCGAAGCCGAGGCGATCGTGCGCGAGCTCGTGGCGCTCATGCGTTCCGGGGAGCCCGCCGACGGGGCGGCCGCCCGCGCGCTTGCCGAGCGCTATCGCGCGCACATCTCGCGCTCGTTCTATCCGTGCTCGCCGCAGATGCACCGCGGTCTCGGCGAGATGTACATGGCCGACGAGCGGTTCACGCGCACGTATGAGCGCGAGGCCGAGGGGCTCGCGGCGTACCTCCACGACGCGATCGTCGCGAACGCTGCGGCTGTCAGTCGGTGATCAGGATGTGGCCGGGCCGAGCGGCGACGCGCTCGAGCCACGCGGTAATCCCCGGGTAGGCATCGAGCTCAAATCCGGCCTCCGGCGCCACGTGGGTGTAGGCGTACAGCGCGATGTCGGCGATCGTGTAGCGCTCGCCGACGAGGTAGTCGCGCTCGGCCAGCTGGCTCTCCATCGCTCTTAACGCTGCGGTCCCGCCGCGGCGCTTGGCCTCGGCATCGTCTTGCGAGGGCGTGATCCCGGCTATCACCCAGAACCGCGCCACCGCGATGTTGGGCTCGTGGCTGTACTGCTCGAAGAACAGCCACTGGAGTACCTGCGCGCGCTCGAACCGATCCTCCGGCAGGTACGGCGTGCCCTCGGCGAAGTAGAACATGATCGCGTCCGACTCGCCCATCGAGCGGCCGTCGTCGAACACCAGCGTCGGTACGCGGAGCGCCGGGTTGAGCGCGCCGAGCAGTTCGAGCCGGCCGGAGCGGTCGATCACGTCGACCTCGCGCCGCTCGTACCCGATCCCCAGGTGCGCGAATAGCTGGCGGACCTTGTAGCAGTTGCCCGACACGGCGGAGTCGTAGAGCAGCACGGTCGCTGGTGTGTAGCAGTCGGCGCCGTGCGTGACTACGGGCGACTTGCTTACGGGTCGCGTCGAGTTCGGCTTACGAATCCCCGGTGCGCGCGTCCGCCCCGGTCGGCGCGGAGCCTAAGCGGCGTGCGACTGCTCGGCCGCGCCGCCGGCGGCCTCGAACAGCGCGCCCGCCGCGCCGTTGGCCCACATCAGCGCCTCGAGGTAAAGATCTCCGGCGCCGCGGACGAGCGTCTGCGCGCGATCGAAATCGCCCGCCTCGAGCGCGGTCACGCCGTCGAGCAGCGCGCCCTTCTCGCCGGCGCGGTGGACGAGCGCGTCGCGCATGTCGCGCGGGAACGGGATCAGCGCGATCACGTCCTCGATCGGTGCGTCCATCAGCGCGTCGATCACCGAGAACAGGCCGAGCGTGAACAGCTCGCCGGGGCGCGGCCCCGGAAGCTGCTCGCCGGCAAGCTCGCAGAAGCGCGCGCGAATGAGCGCCGTGACGGTCAGCTCCGGCGTCTTGCCGTCGACACTCGCCAGCACCGTGAGCGTGGCCCAGCGGCGGAGGTTGTCGACGCCGAGCAGCGCCAGGGCCTGGCCGATCGAGCTGATCTCGAACCGGAGCCCGAAGAAGGCCGAGTTGATGTAGCGCAGCAGGCGGAAGCTGAGCGCCACGTCGCGGCTGATCTTGCGCTCGAGCTGACCGAGTTGCACGCTCGGATCTTGGAGCTCGGCGACGATCTCGAGCAGCGACGCGCGGTTGGCGACGATTCCGCGGTTGTGGACCAGCTCGGGCTGGCAGAAGAAGAAGCCCTGGAAGAGCTCGCAGCCGAGCTCGACGCACCAGGCGTGGTCCTCGTGCGTCTCGACCTTCTCGGCGAGCAGGGTCACACCGTAGGGCCGCAGGCGAGCGGCCTCGCGGGTCATGCCCTCGCGGCCCATCGCGAGCACGTCGAGCTTGACCACGTCGACAAGCCCGAGCACCCTCTCGGCGCTGACGGAGTACACGAAGTCGTCGAGCGCGAGCCGGTAGCCGAGGCGTTTGAGGTCGATCAGCGCGTGCACGAAGCGCTCGTCCAGCAGCTCGTCCTCGAGGATCTCGAGCCCGACCACGCTGGGCGGCAGCGTGCCGGCGAGGCCGCTGAGCACAAACTCGCGTGAGACGTTGACCCATGCCGGGTTCCGGCCGACGAGCCGCTCGAGCCCGATCTCGGTGAACGAGTTGAGCACGACGGACGCGGTCGCACCTTCGGGGTCGGCGACCAGCGCGTGCGGCGCCTCGCTGCCCCTGAACAGCAGCTCGTAACCGGCGACGTGGAGAGACCGGTTGAAGATCGGCTGTCGTGCGACGAAGACCTCTGCCATGGCTGTGCGGTCCGTGGATTTACCGCAATACCTCTAATCGACCTCGCGCGCCCGAACCTGAACCCTCAGGCGGATCCTGGACCCTCCGTTTGTCATTACGCTTACCGTCCGTGAGCGCTGCGCCGCTGGTCTCGGTGGAGGAGGTTCGGTCGGATCGCGGCCGGTCAGGAGCCACGCTGTTCGACGTCCGCTGGGAGCTTGGCCGGGCGCCGGGCGCCGGGCGGCGGCAGTATCTGGACGGGCACATCCCCCGGGCGGTGTTCATCGACCTCGCGACGGCTCTCGCCGGACCGCCGGGGGACGGTGGGCGCCACCCGCTCCCAGCGGCGGGTGACTTCGAGACGGCAATGCGCGACGCCGGCGTATCGCGCGAGCGGCCGGTGATCGTCTCCGGCGGCGGTAACTCGGTCGCGGCGGCGCGGGCGTGGTGGCTACTTCGTTACTTCGGGCACCCTCGGGTCTTTCTTTTGGATGGGGGTTTCAGTGGCTGGCTGGCCGCCGGACTCGCCATCGAGCGGGACGCAATCACGCCCACACCAGGCGACTTCGTGGCGCGCGCCGGCGGGATGCCGCTGCTCGATGCTTCGGGCGCCGCGCGGCTGGCCGCCGGGGGCGGCGTGCTGCTCGACGGCCGGGCGCCGGAGCGCTTCCGCGGCACGAGCGAGCCGATCGATGCGGTCGCCGGCCACATCCCGGGGGCAGTCAACCTGCCGAGCCCATCGCTCCTGGACGCCGCCGGGCATTTTCTCGACCCGGCTGCCTTGCGCCAGCGGTTCGAGGCGGCTGGGGCCAGCGAGGGCGTCCAGGTGGGCGCCTATTGCGGGTCGGGTATCACCGCGGCCCACGAGGTGCTCGCGCTGGAGGTTGCGGGATTCTCCGGGGCCGCGTTGTACGTCGGGTCCTGGAGCGAGTGGTTCTGAGATCCTGAGCGGCCTGTGGCCCGGTGGCGGCTGACCGGCCGCCGGGAAGTCAGCGCGGTAGGCGAAGCGAGGCAGCGCGATGCGACCTAGCTTGACCAGCGGTCCAGCCGCACGGGTCAACCGTGATCGATATTCGGGCCGACGAGACGCGGGCGACCTTTGCCGGCGGCGAACGGGACGGCGTCAGCCTCACCGAAGCCGTGTGACCACTGGCGATGTGGAAATGCTGCCGGCACAGGACTGCCGACCGGGTGCTTCCCAGCGGCGTGCAGGGTCGCCACCTGGGGGTGGAGTGTCCAGCCCGTCAATGTCGTACGCCGCCGGATACTTGCAACCGTCGCCCGACCGCAAACCGCGATTCTGCGGTTACGCAATCTAGTAGCGGATCTCGGCTACACGTCTGGTATCGCAACTCAGACCAGACCACCGCGAACCGCACGCACAGCGGCCTGAATCCGGTTCTCGACCTGCAGCTTGGTGAGGATGCTCGAGACGTGGTTCTTGATCGTGTGCTGGCTCAGGAACAGCGCGCTTGCGATTTCAGAATTGTCAAGGCCCCGGGCGAGCAAATCCAAAACTTCCAGCTCGCGGGGCGTCAGGTCCGACCCGGTAAGCTCCGGCTCGACCTCCTGCGGCTCGCGTAGGCGGCGTATCAGGTGGCGGGCAATCCGCGGCGAGATGAATGATTCTCCGCGGTCGGCCGCGCGGATTGCCTCCACGATTTGCTCGACCGGGGCATCCTTCAATACGTAGCCGCACGCTCCTGCGAGCAGCGCATCCATTACGTGCTGATCATCGGAGGAGACGGTCAGCACCAGCACGCGCACCAGCGGTGCCACCGCGGTCAATCGCTGCGTCGCCTCGATCCCAGACATGCCAGGCATGGTCAGATCCATCAACACCACCCCCGGGTCGATCTCGGTCGCCATCTGAATGGCGCCCGCAGCGAGCGCCGCCTCGCCGACAACTTGAATCCCTCGCTCCTGGAGAAGACCGATCAGCCCACGACGGAATAGTTCATGGTCGTCCACCACGATGACCTTAACGTCAGTGCCCCTCATCACTTCGAGGTTATCTGGTCTGTCAGGCGCCGAAGCACGGGCGGACGCAGACCTAGCCGGCGCTCTTGGTGCGGCTGCGTTTTACCTGTCTCTTGTATTTCGGGCGCCTCCGACCGTGCGATGGACCTTCCGGACCGCCTGCCTGGCGGGCTTCTTCTTCCCGCCTGAGCCAGTCCTGCCGCCGGTCTACGTACCGGCGTTGGAGGCGGTGGCCCGCGTCGGTGAGACATCGTCCAGCGGCGAGCCCACCGCTGGGCTGGGCGGTGGAACGGAATCAGGGGACGGTGACCTCGAGCTGGGTCCCGCCGGCGGGACCGGAATGCGCAGTCAGGTGGCCACCGAGTGCTGCGGCGCGAGCCCGCATGGTCCGGAGGCCCATACCCGAACCGTGAGCGTTGGTCATCCCCCATCCGTCATCGGTGATGCGCATGACAAGGTCTCCGCCGTTACTCGACAAGACCACGTCGACACGCCGGGCCTCGCCATGGAGCGCTGCGTTCACGATTGCCTCGCGAGCGATCCGCACTATGTGCTCTCGGTCCAAGAGGTCCAAGTCGTTGCTCCCGTCAAGCGCCTTGGTCATCTCGACCCGAACCTCGATGTCCAAGCCGTGGCGATGATGGAGGTCTTCTGCGATCAGGCGGAGCGCCGCCTCGGTTGTGGGAGCAGTCGAAGCCGACAGATCCGCAATCACGCCGCGCGAGGTCGCGAGCGCATGTCGAGCGGCAACCATCAGCGGATGCTCAGGCTTCAGTCCGGCCCCGAAGCGTTGGCCTTGCACGGCGATACAAGCTAGATCCTGCGCCAATCCGTCGTGGAGGTCACGGGCGATCCGTTCACGCTCTGAGCTGATCGCCGCAAGGGCTTCTGCTCGCTGCGCCCTTGCGTACTCCCAGTACGCGCTTCCGAGCAGCATGGCGTAAGCCGCCAACCGAAGTCCTTCGCGCGGCGTGATCCAATTCGTGGCCACTGCCGGAACGGCCAGGTACTGCAACCGAGCTCCTGCGAGCAGGAATGACGCGCCGGCCAGGAGCCCACACTGGATGTCGCCGCGTTGGGCGCGACGCAGGAAGCCGAGCGCCGAAACGAGCAACACGGTCGCCGCCACGCCGTTGAGAGCAAGCTGCACGGGGTGGTCGACGGCGCCTCGGATGCCGATCTCCTGCAAGCTCGCGCTCCAGTGCGAGCCTGTGGCTTGTTCGAGCAACTCAGGCAGGATGACGATGGCGGCACCGACCAGCGTCGCGACTCCGATCAGGCGGCGGTTGGGACACCTGATCAACTTGCCAGGTGCGAACGCCGCGGCGGCGAATGCAGCCGAGACGATCAGCTCGCAGGCGAGTCTGGCGCCGCCGCCAGACTCGGCATTCGTGCCACCGACAAGAGCCGGCGCGGCGCAGTAAACAAAATCGGTCAGCGCCACGCTGATGAGGGCGCACGCAAGCAGCAGATCAGGCAACCGGCGGCTCCGCTGGAAGTTCGCTACGAGTAGACGGGCGGTGCAGATCGCCGCAATCGTGATGATCGTCTCGATCGCGGCGCGGCCACTCGGGTTGGTCGCATGAATCGGCCGGACGAGCTCGAAGCCGAGGACAGCCGCTGACAGAACCCCGGCCGAAACTGCCAAACGCATCAACCACGATGGCCCCAGGCCGACCCGAACAAGCCTGATCGGCGAAGCCGTTACCCCGATACTCATCATTTCACCCCGGCGCCACGCGACGGGCGGTGAGGCACTGCCAAAGAAGCACAACTAGCGTGCCGACTCGAGCTGCCCCAGCCCAAGCACAACGTCAACTCTATTTGCCCCAATAAACCTACGCAAAGTTCTGCGCACACCAAAGGTACCAAAACCCACGCGCTCCTGTCAATGCCTCATCAACGCACAGCAACCCCGCTCGGGTCGACGGGAACGAGCCATAAGTGCTAGTAGGCGCCGATGCGTTCGGCTGGGATGGCGTGTAGCTCCACACGTACCGAGGATGCGCTGACTACTAGATCAACTCGGATACCGCACAATCGCGTGGATGTGCTGAGCAGCCCGGACGTGGACCTGGATCCCGGTCCACGGATTGAGGGCGACGGTCGGCGTCATCCACGCGGCCGCTCTTCTGCGCGTCGCGGAGCAGCGCTACCAGCTGCTCCGGTTGAGGCCGAAGGTGCGGTGGGCTGCATTCCAGCCTCGGCTGCCCCATTGGATTAGTGCCGTCGGCCTCGCTTCGAGCATGTCCGAGGCCCGCTCGGCGTCGCCGAATCCGAGCGCGACGCGATCGCCGACTTCAGGGCCGGCAGTCGAGGGGCGCCGGCGATACCTGAGCCGAGCCCCTGGCGATCGCGACCAGAGTGGCTCCGCCGTCCAGGACGCCGGAGCCCAGCGCAGACGCGCTTGAGCTCGCGGGCGGCGAGCGCCGGGGACACATCTCCTGAAACTGGCCCAAGCGTCCGGCAGCGTTTGGCGAACCCTGAGGCTTCGTCAGCAACCGACGCCGGGAGTGGTGTGGCCGGGGGCGAGGCAAGAGATCTGGATGATGGGTTGATTCCCAGCCCGGATCGTGAACTTGTAGTACTTGCCGACCCAACCTGAGCGCCGGATCATCACGACGATTGTGCCCCGGGGGTGTAGAGGGTCCTTCTCAAAGGGCGCGGCTAGGTTGATGCTGCCACCGGTCGGACACTTGGGCTTCCCCTTCTTCCCGCACTGCTTGGGTTTCGCGACCGTCCTGGTGCGCGTGACGAATGGGCAGCCTCGACCGTGGCATTTGAGGGACACGGTCGCGGCTGACGACACCCAGTTGATCGAAAGCGCGACGACCTTCGTATAGCTACGCGCGTAGGCGAACGTCCACTGCATCGTGGAGTTGATCCGACCGAGTACAGGCACGGGGTCCGGCACGACAGCGACGGGCTGCGCCTGTGTGGTGGAGCCTGTGAAGTTCGAGTCTCCACCGTAGAGGGCAGTGATGCTGTGTGTGCCGAGCGCGCTGTAGGTGAGCGTGCACGTGGCGCTCAGGCTAACCAGCGCCTGATTGAGGCATGACGGTATGGGCTTACCAGCGTCGAAGAATTCCACCGAGCCCGACGGCTCGACCGGGCCGGACCGACTTGCCGGAGGCGCGACCGTGGCTGTGAAGGTCGTACTCTGGCCCAGGTTGACGGTCGTCGATGCCTGCAGGGAGACGGAGGTCGAGTCCGGCGTGACCGTCACGGTAATGGCGCCCGACGATCCCGGGGCGGTCGATTTCGAGTTTGGTATGAAAACGGCCGTGAGCTGTTCAGGGGATGTGGCGGCGGCAAATGATGTCTGACACGTGGCGCCGGGGTTTGACGGCGTGATCGGTTCCGTCACACAGTTCGCTATCGGAACGCCGCCGTCGTTGAACGTGATCCCTCCCGACGGCGCGCCGGGTCCACCGTTGACAGTCGCGAAGAGCGTCAGGCTTTGGTTTGTAACGAGCGTTGAGGAGGAGGCCACAAGCGAGGTGGTGCTTGGGCCGGCGGCCTGACCGAGTGTCCCCTGACCGGAGATGGCGGGCGACGCGGTGCTATCGGTCGCGGTGATGGTTGCCGAACCCACCGTCGTCGAGCTTCTCACCTGGACGGTGTAGGTGCCGTTGCCGTTGTCCGACACCTGCCCGAAGAACTCCCCCGAGTCAGTCGATTTGAAGCTTACGCTTTGGCCGGTAAGGAGATGCCCCTGAGCGTCTTCGACGGTCGCGGTCACGGTGGCGGTCGAGGTGCCATTGGCGAGGATCACTGCCGGGCTTGCCGCAACCTGCACGGTTGCAGCGGAACCTGCGGTCTGGGTGAGGGTCGCCGTCCCGGACACCGTGCCGTCTGTTGCGGTGATCGTCGGGGTTCCGACGGTGGTGGAGCTCGTGATGGTTGCGGTGTAGGTGCCGCTACCGGCATTCGTCGTGGCGCTGAACTTGTCGCCTGTGTCGCTGGAGGTGAAGGTGACGGTTTCGGTGGGCAGGAGATGGCCCTGAGCGTCTTTGACGGTTGCGGTTGCGGTGGTGGTAGTGGTTCCGTTGGCGATGATCGAGGTCGGGTTCAGCGCCACCGTCACGGTGGCCGCGGGCCCAGCGGTCTGGGTCAGGGTCGCATTTCCGGACGCACTGCCATCGGTTGCGGTGATCGTCGGGGTTCCGACGGTCGTGGAGCTTGTGATCGTCGTGGTGCTGGCGTTCTGGGCGCTGAACTTGTTGCCTGCGTCGCTGGAACTCCAACTGACGTTTTCGCCAGAAAGGACATGTCCCTGAGCGTCTTCGACGGTCGCGGTCGCGGTGGTGGTGGCGGTCCCGTTGGCTACGATCGAGTTCGGGCTCAGCGCCACCGTGACGGTGGCCGCCGGCCCCGCGGTCTGGGTCAGGGACGCAGTCGCGGTCAGAGGGGCCCCCGACGGCATTGAAGTGCTATCGGTCGCGGTGATCGTCGCGGTTCCGACGGTGGTGGAGCTCCTGATCGTCGCTGTGTAGGTGCCGTTGTTATTGTCGGTCGTTCCGCTGATCGTCTCGCCCCCGTCGCGAGACGTGAACTTGACCGTATCTCCGGCGACGCCGCCGTTGCTGTCGTCGACGGTGGCGGTGTCGGTGGTAGTGCTGGTGCCGTCGGCCGCGATGCTCGACTGGGAGAGCAACACGCTGATCGTCGTCCCCGTCCCAGATGCCTGGGCGGGACGAGCGAATAGCCACAAGGTGATCCCCGCTGCCGCCAACAAACAGAGCCACAGACCCGCACGTTTATAGACCGATGACACTATGCGTTCCCGAGCAACTGGTCTCGAAGATCTGCCGCGTACTCGACCGAGTCGTGCTCATGCGTCCGTGGCAGAGGTGGCCAGGAAAGCGCGGTCGCGAAG
>JBKQJQ010000353.1:0-4497 GCA_052147875.1 Solirubrobacteraceae bacterium
ATCCCGACGATCGCCACTCAGCTGACGGCCGCCAAGTACACGTGGCGTGACTACAACCAGGACATGGGCGCCGATCCGACGCGCGAGTCGGCCACCTGCGGGCATCCGAAGCTCGGCAGCCCCGACAACACGGAGCTGGCAACCCCGACCGACATGTATGCCAGCCGCCACGACCCGTTCGTCTACTTCGACTCGATCATCGACCACGGCGCGCTGTGCGACTCACACGTCGTCAACCTCGACGCGCTGCCCAAGGACCTCAGCCACGTGTCCACGACGCGCAACTACACGTACATCACGCCGGACCTGTGCGACGACGGTCACGACTCGCCATGCGCGGACGGCGAGCCCGGCGGCCTGCCCGAGGCGGACAAATTCCTCAAACAGTGGGTCCCGAAGATCACTTCGTCGAAGGCGTTCCGCGACGATGGGCTGCTGATCGTCACATTCGACGAGGGCGCGACCAGCGACGCCAGCTCGTGTTGTGGCGAGATTCCCGGTCCGGCTACGCCGCTACCTGGCGGGACCGGCCCCGGTGGCGGCCGCGTTGGCGCGGTGCTGCTGTCGCCCTGCATCACCGCGGGCACGGTCGTCCGGACGCCGTACAACCACTACACGATGCTCGGCAGCATCGAGAACCTGTTCGGGCTCAAGCACCTCGGTTACGCGGGGCTTGCCGGCGAACGCTACTTCGGCGCAAACATCTTCAAGCGCCGCTGCGGTGCTACCTAGTCGGACGGCTTGTCGTCGCGCTCGACGAGCTCGGGGGCCGGCTCGGTGCCCGCAATCCCGCCGTTGGCGCCCGGTTCGAGCTCTCGCCGCGCACCTTCATCCAGCTGTCCCGTGGACGGCTCGCTCTGCGGGGTCGAATCGGATCCGGCGAGCGCGTTGATCATCGGGCGCATCAGGTCGATCGGCATCGGGAACACGATCGTCGAGCTGTTGGTGCCGATCTCGCGCAACGTCTGCAGGTAGCGCAGCTGCAGCGTGACCGGGTTGTTGCCGATCGTGTCCGCGGCGTCGCGCAACCGGGTCGCGGCCTGCGCCTCGCCTTCGGCGTTGATGATCTTCGCGCGACGCTCGCGCTCGGCCTCGGCCTGGCGGGCGATCGCGTGCTGCATCCGCTCGGGGATCTCGACGTCCTTGATCTCGACCGTCGTGACCTTGATCCCCCACGGCTCAGTCTGCTCATCGATCACCTTCTGCAAAGACTCGTTGAGATGCTCGCGCTCGGCCAGCAGCGTGTCGAGATCGGCGACACCCAGCACCGACCGCAATGACGTCTGCGCGATCTGCTGCGTCGCGGACGCGTAGCTCTCGACCTCGGTCACCGCCCGGCGGGCGTCGATCACCCGGTAGTAGACGACCGCGGTAACACGTGCGGGTACGTTGTCGCGCGTGATGATCTCCTGCGGCGGCACCGTTAGCGTCACGGTCCGCAGGCTGATCCTCACCATCCGGTCGATCGACGGGATCATCAACACCAGGCCTGGACCGCGCAGTGGCATCAGCCGCCCGAGCCGGAACATCACAGCGCGCTCGTACTCACGCAGCACGCGTACCGCGCTGGCGGCAGCGGCGAACGCGATCACCAGCAGGATCACCAGCACGATCACAATCGCGGTCACCATCAGGGCAGCTCCCATTCCTCGGCTCGCCGGACGCACAGCGTCAGGCCTGTCAGTCGCTCGACCACCACCTGGTCGCCCGCATGGAGGTCTTCCTCCTGGATCGCCGACCGGCGCGCCCGCCACAGCGATCCGTCGAGTGCCACGCTGCCGCTCGCGTCGGCCCAGCTGCGCACGATGCCGACGTGGCCGACGATGCCCTCGGCGCCGGTCATCACCCGCAGCCGCCGCGCGGCCGCCCCGCGCGACACGGACATAGCCAACAGGCCGCCGCCTGCTGCCAGCAGGCCCCCACCAACGAGCAGCCCCAGCAGGACCCCGGCGCCGAGCCCACTGACCGCCAGCACCGCTCCGACCGCCATCGCGACCAGACCGACGCCACCGGCGATTCCATGCGTCGGATAGTGCGCCTCGGCGACGGCGACAACGGCGCCAACGACCAGCAGCAAGATTCCGGCTTCAGTCACACTTGAATCGTACGCCTCGGTTTCGGCGTTCTTGCCGGATTCAGGCGCCGACGACCGCGGCGCCCGATTCGCGCCGGCGCAGCGGATGACCGGGGCGCGCGCCCGGCCCCGGTCTCGCGATCGACTCGCGCGGGCCCAGCCGCTTGCCGCACCGCTCACAGATCCGGTGTGAGTCGATCGCGCCTCCGCAGCCGCGGTGCTCGAGCAGCACCGGAGGCCCTCCAGGGGTCGGCGCGTAGCGGTCCCCCCACTGCAGCAGCGCGACGATCGTCGGCCACAGGTCGAGGCCCTTCTCGGTCAGGAAGTACTCGTAGCGCGGTGGATGTTCCTGGTATTGCCGGCGCTCGAGCACACCGTGCTCGATCAGCCGCTCGAGCCTCGCCTGGAGCACATTGCGCGCCACGCCGAGGTCCTTCTGCAGCGCGTCGAAGCGGCGCACGCCGAGCATCACGCTGCGCACGATCAGCAACGACCACCGTTCGCCGACGACCTCGAGCGTCGCCGCGATGCTGCACGTCTGGTCCTTGTAGTCGTTGCCGAGCATCGCTACAGCCCGTCTCCGCCGCCGTTGTCCTGAATCACAGCAATTACTCTAGCACCAGTGGGTTGCATGATGCAACCAGTATGTGCTAGGGTGCGTTTCATGATGCAACGCAAGTGGTTGGTGACCATGATCGTGTGCTCCGGCGTGTTCATGTCGAGCCTCGACCTGTTCATCGTCAACATCGCCTTCCCGAGCATCGCCAAGGACTACTCAGGCTCGTCGCTGAGCTCGCTGTCGTGGATCGTCAGCGGGTATTCGATCGTGTTCGCCGCGCTGCTCGTCCCGGCCGGCCGGTGGGCCGACGCGTTCGGGCGCAAGCGCGCGTTCATGCTCGGGCTGGCGGTGTTCGTGCTCGCCAGCGCGGCCTGTGCGGCAGCGCCGTCGGTCCCGGCGCTGATCGCGGCGCGGCTGATCCAGGCAGCCGGCGGCGCTCTGATGCTCCCGACCTCGCTGGGCCTGATCCTGCCCGAATTCGAGCCATCAGAGCGCCACTCGGCGATCGGCGTCTGGGCGGCGACCGGCGGGATCGCCGCCGCGGCCGGCCCACCGCTCGGAGGCCTGCTCGTGCAGGTCGACTGGCGGCTCGTGTTCCTCGTCAACGTCCCGGTCGGCCTGTTTGCGCTTGTCGCCGCGCGCAGCGTCCTAACCGAGCGCCGCGAGCACGACGCCCTGTCTCCCGACCTCCTCGGTGCGGCCGGCTTCACGGTCGCGATCGGCTCCCTGGTGCTGGCGATCGTCAAGGGCCAGAGCTGGGGCTGGACCTCGGCCGCCGTGATCGGACTGCTCGCGCTTGCGATCGGGCTGCTGCTCTGGATCTGGCGGCGCTCCCAGCGTCACCAGTCGCCATTGATTGACCCCGACATGCTTCGCGTCCGAACGTTCAGCCTCGCTGTCGGCGCGTCGATCCTGTTCTTCGCCGGCTTCGCGGCGATGCTGCTCAACGGGGTCCTGTTCCTGACGACCGTCTGGCACGAGAGCGTTCTGACGACCGGCTTGATGCTGTTCCCCGGCCCGGCGATGGCGGCCTCATTCAGCGTCCCGTCGGCACGGCTCGGTGCCCGCGTCGGCTATCGGATCCCCGGTGTTGCGGGCGCAACCCTGTTCCTGGCCGGTTCGATCTGGTGGATCACCCAGATCCACGGCACGCCCGCGTACGCGTCCGAGTACCTGCCGGGGATGCTGATGAGCGGCTCAGGCGTCGGGCTTGTGATCCCGACGTTGACCGGTGCCGGCGCCTCGTCGCTTGCGCCACAGCGGTTCGCGACCGGCGCGGCGGTGCTGACGATGGGACGCCAGGTCGGCTCCGCGCTCGGGATCGCGCTGCTGGTCGCGGTCCTCGGGACTGGCGTTCAGACGCTGGCCGACTTCCAGTCGGCGTGGCTGATCAGCGCCGCCGGCGGCTTCTGCACGGCCCTCGTGATCGCCTCGATCGGATCGCGGGCACGGGCCGTCGCGTCGGTTCCGGCGGCGGCCTGACTACTCGACACTCAACCTGCGCGTCGCGTCGCGCAGTGCCGCCCTGGCATCCTCGCCCAGCCGGCGGATGACCTCGGCCGCGGGCGCTTCGATCGCCAGTTCATGCGCCTGCCCCGCCCACAGGTTGACCACCTCGGGATCACCGGCGGCGCGCGCCGCAGCACGGACCGGGACCGTCAGGTGATGGACGTCGGGGTAGGCGATCGGCGCGCCGGCGCTGTGCTGCGTGAGAAACCGGTTGACGATCCCGCGCGCGTTGCGGCCGCTGAACGCCCGCGTCAGCGTGGTCGCGCGTTCGGACCGCAGCGCCTGCCGGTAGGACTCGTTGGTGCCGGCCTCGAGCGTCAGCATCAGCGCGCTGCCGAGCTGGGCCGCGACGGCG
>JBKQJQ010000354.1:0-3137 GCA_052147875.1 Solirubrobacteraceae bacterium
TGAAGGTCTGTTCGAGCTCGCCACCATTCGTGACGTCCGTCGTCGAGGCCGGGTCGCCGGAGCTGTTATCGGGCAGAGTTGCCGAGAACGGCGTTGAAAACGTGCCGTAAGCCGAGTCCTGGGCCGCCGCCGGCGCCAGCTGAGTCCAGGTGAAAGGCCCGGTTGCCGACGTCGCGTTGTACCCGCGGTAGATCACGTAGTCACTCGCATGGCAAATCGACTGCCAGGTGAGCGTGACCGAGTCGCCGGCTGCAACCGTGATCGCAGCCGAGACGTCGGCCTGCGACTGACCGGCGCTAGCCGAGTTGGTGAACTGGTCGCTGATCGCGTACTCGTAATATCCCGCCGCGAGCGTCGAGGTGGCGTCCGCGCCCGCCGCGGCAGTGTCGAGGATCGGTGGATCGACCGTGGCCGGGTTCCCCGGGACCAGATCCGCGAACCCCGAGTGGTTGCCCGGGACGAATACGTGCGGATCCTCGGCGCCGAGCGCAGTCGTGCCGCTGTCGTCCGTCGCCAGACCAAGACCCCCGGTCCCCGCCGTCCCACCGGGCGCGGCGGCGGCGGCGGTCGAGTTCTCGTTCAACTCGGCCTCGATGTAGTTCGTCGTCGCGCAACCGACATCGAGGTAAGGCGTGTCGTACGTATGGCTGATCCAGCCGAATGAGCTCGAGTACGGCTTGCCGGCGCCAGCGTTGCCGGGCCCGCAGTTAGAGCTGCAGGTAGCCTGGAACGCCGCCAGCACCGGATCTGTGCCGGGGGTGACGGTGTTATCTGCCTGATAGGCAACTGTGCCGCCCATGTTGAACAGCTGATCCATGCGGAAGTTGTTGTTGGCCTCCCAGGTGGCCGCGGTCGCGACGTCCCCAGCGTTCATGCGCATCGCGTCAGCGTCGCTGTAGTCGATCGACCCGGGGGTCGTGGTCGCATTCCACGCATCGTCGGGCGTGAACGTGTCGTCGATGTCCATCTCCAGGTAGTTGCGCTGGTCCCCGAAGTAGGTGTTGCGCTCCAGCCAGTCGAGCTCTCCGTGGCGGAGCAGCTGACTCTGGAGGTAGTACTGGTTCTCGTTAAAGGTCTGGAACATCGTCTGACGACCGTCCGGGGTCGTGTAGATGCCCAGCAGCGAGCTCCCGCCGGGACCCGAGATCAAGGTGTCGACATTCGCGCCCGCCAGCGGCGTCGCCAGGTAGGCATAGGTGGCGGCGGTCGGATCGAGTGAGACCTGGTTGAGGTACGGGAATACCGTCTTACCGTCGGCGGTCAGCGTGAGCGCAGTCGTGCTTGGCAGATTGCCGCCGCCCGCGGGATTAGGTGGATTGAGCCCGTATTCGCTGTAGGGGTCGATACCCGACAGGTAGGCCGTCACCTCCCGAACGGAGAACTGATGCTCGAACGTCTCCAGCGTGTCCCACTGAGCTGTGCTTAGGCCCTCGGTGCCCGAGGTCGCCACGACAACACCCTCGTAGTTAGCGACCTGGGTGCCGTCGGCGGCCGTCGAGGAGAGCGCGGGGAGAGTCGAGAAGGTGCTGGCGCCCCCTGGCGCGGGCTCACCGGAGACTGGCGTGGTCACCACCGAGTCGAACGGGACGCCCTCGCGATCGAGCGTGTTCTCCCAGTCCTGGTACGACGCCTCGTTCGTGTTGTCCGTGATCAGGAGGACCTTCATCCCGATCTGCTGCGTGTTGGAAGCAGCCGAGGCGACGGCTCCGCCCGAGCCGGCAAATATTGACGGAATGCCAAATGCCGCAAGCATGCCGACGACGACCACTAGCGATGCGACCAACAAGCCGAAAAGGCGTTTCATCAAAGTCCGTCCCCTACTTTGGTTGTGAGACAACTAGCGCCCGCGGTACATGTGCCGCGGGCCGACCCCCTAGTGTGCGATGCAGTGTCTCTGCCGATCCGGAGAGCGCCAATGGGCTCCCTCGCCCTTCCTGCGTTCAAGCCGTGAACGGCGACGGCCCGGCCAAGCTCTCTAGCTCGCCGAGGCCGTGTGCTACCTTCGACTCCACGATAGGGGCAACGTCGCAACCGGGGGCAAGGTGAACGACGAACAGCGGGATGATCAGCGCGAGCTGACGATCCTGTTAGCGGACGACCACGCGGCGACGCGGGTCGGAATCCGACGCGCAATCGAGCGGCACGAACTGCGAGTCGTGGCCGAGGCGTCGACCGCCGCCGAAGCGGTGCGGGCGGCGCGCGAGCAGCGCCCGGACGTCTGCATGCTCGCTACGCGGCTGCCGGGCAATGGGATCGAGGCAACCCGGCAGATCAAGCAGTCGCTGCCGGATACGAAGATCGTGCTGTTGACCGCCGTCGGACGCAGCGAAGAACTGTTCGAGGCTTTGCGCGCCGGTGCCGATGGCTACCTGCTGATGACGACCTCGCCGGCTCGGCTCCCGCACGTGATCCGCAGCGTCGCCAATGGCGAGACAGCGATTCCACGCGAGATGACGACCGCGCTGATCAAGGGGTTTCGTGAGCGCGGTAATCGCCGCCATCTGTCGATTGCGACCGTCGATGGCGGCGTCGAATTGACGGCGCGCGAGTTCGACGTCCTCGAGCGCCTGCGCAAGGGCGAGCGCACCGCCGAGGTCGCCGCGCAGCTTGGAATCTCGGAGATCACTGTCCGGCGGCACGTCTCCTCGATCGTGCACAAGCTCGGCGCCGCGAACCGCACCAGCGCGATGGAGATGCTGGACCGGGAAGAGCGTGGCGACTAAAGGTCGCGGGACCGGCTAAAAGCCGTTGGAGGAGTGCGGCGCCCCGGCTGGAACCGACGCGGCACGCTGAAGCTCTAGGACGGTGGTCTTGCCGGGACTAAGCGCAACCCAACCCGATTTGCGCCCGGCGTACTGCTCGCCTGCCGACGTCCCGGTCAGCGGTACTTCGACCGGCCTTCGACTGCGGTTGACAATCATGACTACCGTGCCGTGCAGGGAGGCCTCGACCGAGCCGGCGGCGAGCGCTCCTCGCCACTTGCGCAGACGCCACAGGAGCCTGCCGACCTCTCCGAACGTGGGCTGCACGAGCGGCACGTCAGTGGCAACGTGGGCCGCGTAGCGGTCCAGCACAGCATCCAGGAGGGGGTACACGATCCCGGGAGATCCGTGGCCGCCGGGCTCGTCGGCACCGAT